>CAYMTH010000455.1:0-2411 GCA_964393235.1 uncultured Solibacteraceae bacterium
GGGGGCGGTGTTTACCGGGGGGACGGCGATGTCGGACGCGGTGATTTTCGCGCAGTGGCGGGCGGCGAGAAGGTTGCTGGAGCGGGGGGCGAAGACGACCTTTTCGAAGGCGGCGGCGCTGGGGCTGGTGGAGCGGATGGACGAGCCGGCGACGGAGGAGGAGTTGACGAAGTCGCTGTGGCATGCGTGCCGCGGGGGGAGTTTGGCGGTGGTGCAGAAGCTGGTGGCGCGGGGGGCGGATCCGCATTGGCTGGGGTGGGATGGGTTGACGCCGTTGACGGCGGCGGAGAAGGCGGGGCGGGTGGAGGTAGTGGGGTGGGTGGGGGGGGGGGTGGACAGCTAGCCGCCGCGTTCGAACTCCCGCGTGGTTTGGCCGGGTCCATTACAGAGGGAGTCGAATAGATGACCAATCGGGGTATAGCCACGCAGGTTGGCCTGAGACGGTGTAGCGATCCCGAAGGAACTGATCCAGCCACCTTTCCGCGGTGAGGCCGGCCTCCTTGTTTCCGAATGCGGTCGCGGTACAGATGGCACGAGTGAACTCATCGTCGGCAATCAGCGAGGCGACAGCGGAGAGGAAAAACCGGCACCATTCCTCTCCAATCCGGCGCCGGTGCGCCTCTTCATCCTCACCCAGCCGGAATTGCGCGGAGCCTGGCGAAATGAAGCGATAATAGGCGGCGATCAGATCGTGCGTCGACTGGAGCGTCCTGTGGTCGAATCCGGGCTTCGCTCTCAACATCGAGGACAACCCGGTTTCCACGCGAAGTAATCCGGCAGCGGCCAGATAGCGATCGCGGGCCATGACAAACAAGTGAACGATCATCTCGTCATATGCACTGTGCTGGACGTCCATCATCGTCCTGTTTTCGTCACCCGCAAACTCAGCTCTTACGATCATGGTCTTCGCGTTCCTCCGATCCGGCCCCCACTGCCTAACGTAACGGGATTCAGGTGGCAGAAACAAACTGTTCCGAAGTGGGAAGTGGCGGCGCTTACAGGACGGAAGACCGCAAGGCGTGTTGTGGTGGGCGGGCCATCGCGCGGGGCGGTATGATAAACCCCTGTGAACCCTTCGCCCGCGCCCGACCTAAACACCTCCGAGATGCCGGATGTGTTGCTCCAGTTGGAGCGCATCCTGGCGAGCGCGGCTTTTCAGCGATCGAAGCGGCTGAGCCAGTTTCTGCGGTTTGCGGTGCAACAGACGGTAGCGGGGCACGCCGAGGAACTGAAGGAATACCTGATCGGGACGGAGGTATTTGAACGCGGGGCAGACTTTGATCCCCGGGTGGATACCATTGTGCGGTCACAGGCGCACCGGTTGCGGTCGATGCTGGCAGCGTATTACGAGATGGAAGGGCGCGGAGACCGGGTGGTGATCGAGATTCCGCGCGGGTCGTATGTTCCGGTGTTCCGGGTACAGACCACGGTGGAGGAAGCGGAGACACCGACGGCGACGCCGCCGGCGGAAGAACCCGTGGCCGATCCGGCGGCACCGGAGCCCCGGATTGCAACCAGAAAAATACTGCTGGCAGCGGGAGCGGTGACGCTGGCAGGGTTGCTGGCAGCGCTGGGCGTGGCGGGCTGGCGGCGAGGGGCGAGCAGCGGGATCGGCGACGTGGAGATGCCTGCGGCGCATCTGGGACTGCCATTGTTCGCAGCGGGCGGGCTGGATGTGGATCGCGGCGCGCCGGTGTTGTCCTCGCGCGGGCGGTATGTGGTGTTTCCACTGATCGAGCCATCGGGGGAGCGGCGGTTGTGGCTGCGACCGCTGGAGTCGATGAGCGCCATGCCGTTGGCGGGATCGGCGGGCGGCTATCTACCGTTCTGGTCGCCAGACGAATCGCAGATCGGGTTCTTCGCCGGCGGGCAGTTGAAGGTCTTCCGGTTGAGCGACGGGTCGGTACGGAGTCTTGCGGCGGCACCGCTGGGGCGGGGCGGAACGTGGGGGGCGGACGGGACGATTCTGTTTTCGCCGCGCACGAGCGGGGCAGAGATTTACCGGATTTCGCAGGAAGGAGGAACGGCGGCGGCGGTGACGAAGTTGAACGCGGCGCTGGGGGAGAACGACCATCGATGGCCGGAGTTTCTGCCGGATGGCCGGCATTTTCTGTACGCAAGCCGCTCGCGGAAGGCGGAGAAGAGCGGGATCTTCTTGAGTTCGGTGGATGGGATGACGCCCGTTCAACTGGCCCCGATCGCGTCACAGGTTCACCATGCGGTGACGGAGCGAGGCGAGTATCTCCTTTATGTAAAGGACGAGAGCATCCGGGCGCGGCGTTTCGACCTGGCGGGGCGGCGATTGGAAGGACCCGAAGTGACGCTGGTGGAGAATGTGATGTACACGCCGGCTACGGGGGCGTCGTTTTCGGTGGTAGGCGGGCGGCTGCTGGCGTATCACACAGCCCACC
>CAYMTH010000455.1:2429-4761 GCA_964393235.1 uncultured Solibacteraceae bacterium
GAGCTAGGAATGGAGGACGGTGGACCGGGCGGGGCGGCGGCTGGCGGTGGAGATGATGCGGGAGAAGGGAGAGAGCGACATCTGGATTTCGGAACTGGCGCGGCCGTCGTTGTTGCGATTGAGCTTCGACGGGGGCGGGCATAGCGTGTGGTCCCGGGATGGGAAAACGATGTATTTCGCCAATCCGGTTGAGAGCCTGACGACGGTGTACGCCAAGGGGATGGAAGACCAGGCGCGGCCGGAAGTGATCTGGAAGTCGGGGAACACCTTGTTTCCGACCGATGTTTCGCCGGATGGGAAGTATCTGTGCGTGCACGAGGACAATCCGAGCACGCTGATGGACCTGCTGCTGGTTCCGTTAGGGGCGGGCGGGGGCCAGCCGGTGGCGGTGCGGCGGACGCGTTTCAACGAAAGGCACGGGTTCTTTTCGCCGGATGGGCGCTACCTGGCGTACGTGTCGGACGAATCGGGGCAGCCGGAGGTCTATGTGGAGGCGCTCGGGGAAAGGGCGGCGCAAGGCGGCGGAGGTGGGAGGCGGTGGAAGGTAAGCGCGGGCGGAGGGGTGCATCCGCGCTGGAATGCGAACGGGCGGGAGCTGTTCTACGTGTCGCCGGAACGGATGCTGACCAGTGTGGCGATACAGGCGGGAACGGGAGGCGGGGATCCGGCATTTGCGAGTCCGCGGGGTTTGTTCCCGATCCGGATTGCGACGCGCGGGGATTTCAAGAGCCCCTATTCGGTCTCGCCGGACGGGGAAACCTTTTACGTCCTGGAAAGCCGGACCGACGCGACGCCGATTCCGCTGTACCTGCTGGCGTCGTGGCCGAGGATTTTGAAGTAGCCGGGCTTGCCGCCTGACACCTTGTGTTTTCTAGGAGATAGAAACGTCGTGTAGCGGCGTCGTAACGGTTACACGACTGCCCGCCGGAGAAATTGGGGAGCAGAATGGGCGAGAGCTCTAAGGGGGAGCCCTGGTCCATGAATCGACTTCTCAAAACCACCCTGTCTCGCCGGAGCGGGGCGCTGGCGATGGCACTGATAATGACCCACGCACTAGGGGTGCTGCCGACGGGCGAGGCGCAGGTGTTGTACGGATCGCTGGTCGGCGTGCTGGCGGATCCTTCGGGAGCGGGCGTACCTGGGGCGGCGGTACGGGTGGTGAGCCAAGCCACGGGTCAGTCGCGCGAGGTGACCTCGGATGCGGAGGGGCGCTACTCGTTGCTCAGCCTGCTGCCGGGCACCTATGAACTGACGGTGACGGCGAAGGATTTCCGGCCGGTAAAGCGGACCGGGGTAACGGTGGCGGTGAGCACAGTGAGCCGCATGGACCTGACGCTGGAGTTGGGTACGGTATCGGAAAGCGTGTCGGTGACCGCTGGAGACACGGCGCTGCAGACGGAGAAGGCGGATGTGCATGTGGAGTTGAACCCGCAGGCGCTGACGGAGCTGCCGCTGGCCAACTACCGGAACTACCAGGCGCTGATCAATCTGAGTCCCGGGGCGACGCCGGCGGCGCTGCAGAACGCGGTGATGGACACGCCGCAACGGTCGCTGACGACGAATTTGAACGGAACGAACCGCAACTTCAACACGACGCGGGTGGACGGAGCGGCGAACATCTTTGTGTCGCTGCCGCACCACGTGGCGTACATACCGCCGGTGGAGACCATTGAGACGGTGAACGTGACGACCAGTTCGTTCGACGCCGAACAGGGCATGGCGGGCGGCGGCGGGGTGACGGTGGTGACGAAGTCGGGGACGAACGAGTTGCATGGGGTGGCGTTCATGTATTTCGACAACCAGGAGTTGCGGGCGCGGAATTTCTTCCTGCGGCGGCCGAAGCCGGCGAGCAGCACGAAGATTCCTGGCGGGACGCTTGGCGGCCCGATCGTGAAGAACAAGTTGTTCTTCTTTGGCGGATGGGAAGGATTCCATGAGCGGTCCGGGCAGGTGGCGAATCTGTCGGTACCCACCCAACCACAGCGGCGGGGCGATTTCAGCGGTTTGCCGGTGACGCTATACGACCATACGACGGGGACGGCGACGGGGACTGGGCGGCAGGTATTTCCGAACAACATCATTCCGGCATCGCGGCAAAGCGCGGTAGCCCAGAAGATCATCGGGCTGCTGCCGATGCCGAACCTTCCGGGAACGCTGACGAACTACACGACGGCGGGGACGCAGCGGCTGGACCGGAACAACCTGGATGCGAAGATCAACTGGAACCGCACGTCGACGCACACGGTGTGGGGCAAGTACAGCACGATGGGGGCGCTGGTGGGCTGCGATTATGCCCTTGGGGCAGCGGGAGGTCCGGGGTTATGCAGCGCGG
>CAYMTH010000456.1:0-4757 GCA_964393235.1 uncultured Solibacteraceae bacterium
CTACTGGCTCCACGAGCGCAAGATCTTCTTCAAGGTTTAACCCATGACACGCCGCCTGCTGCTCGCTTCGCTCGCCCTTGCCGGCGCGGCGCAGCGCCTGACAATCACGAAGCTCGTCACCCGCAAACACACAATCGGCAACCGGGATTATCTGTGCCTGGAGATTGAGACCGACGGCGGCATCACCGGCCTCGGCGAGGCCTCGGTCTCCGGCCGCGTCGATATCGTCGAGCAGGCCCTTCAGTTCTACACGCCCTACCTCACCGGCAAAGACCCCGCCGGCATCGAGGAGCACTGGAATCGCAACTACTTCCAGCTCTCGCGCTACCGCAATGGCCCCGTGCTGATGTCCGCTCTTTCGGCCGTCGATATCGCCCTTTGGGACATCCTCGGGAAACAACTGGGCCAGCCGGTCTGGCGGTTGCTCGGCGCCACCGAAGCGAAGCCGATGCGCGTCTACTACTCGCACTGGAGCCAGACGCTCAACGACCGCACGCCGGCGAACATCGAGGCGCTCGCCCGCAAGACCCGCGAGGAGGGCTGGACCTGCATCAAGTGGGTGCTGCCGAAGGGCGGCACCGAGCTCGAACGGCTGCGCCGCCTGACCGCCGAGGTCGAGGCCGCACGCAAGGGCGGCGGGCCGGATATGGAGATCGGCCTGGAGATGTGGGAGACATTCTCGGTGCGGTCCGCGCTGGAGTTCGCCCGCGCGGTGGCGCCGTTCCGGCCGATGTTCATCGAGGAACCGGCCTGGCGCGAGATCCCGCAGTCGCTCGGCGAGATCGCGGCCAAGAGCCCGGTTCCGGTGGCCGGCGGCGAGGGCCTCATCTCGCGCTATGAGTTCAAGCAACTGCTCGACGCGAAGGGCGCGCAGATCGTGCAGCCCGACGTGATCCACTGCGGCGGCATCTCGGAAATCCGCAAGATCGCGCACCTCGCCGACACCTACGGCGCCGAAATCTCTCCGCATATGTACTATGGCCCGGTCGGCCACGTCGCATCGCTGCACGCCATGGCCGCGGTGCGCAACTTCCTCATTCAGGAGTGGGACGCCGGCCAGGTGCCGATGTTCGGTCCGCTTACCCGGGGCACATTCCCGGCGGTCGTCAAAGGCGAAGTCACGCTCAGCGACCGGCCCGGCCTCGGCATCGAAATGGATTGGGATCTCTGGCAACAGCGGCACGCGTACAAAGGCGCGAGCCTCCGCCCGCCCGGGGGCCGTTGATGACCCGGCGTCAATTCCTCGGCTCGCTCGCCGCCGCCGCGCAGCCCACCCGCCCGCCGAACATCATCGTGATCCTCGCCGACGACCAAGGCTACGGCGACCTCGGCTGCTACGGCTCGCCCTATATCCGCACGCCCCACATCGACCGCATGGCCGCCGAGGGTGTGCGCTGCACCGACTTCTACGCGCAGTCGCTCTGCGGCCCGTCCCGCGCCGCGCTGCTCACCGGTTCCTACCCGGCGCGCAACAGTCTCAACTTCAACCACCTGCCACGCGCCCGCACCGGCATTCACCCCAGCGAACGGACGATCGCCGAACTGCTCAAGACCCGCGGCTACGCCACGCAGGCCATCGGCAAATGGCACCTCGGTGACGCGAAGGAGTTCCTCCCCACCCGCAACGGCTTCGACCACTGGTTCGGCCTGCCCTACTCAAACGACATGTGGCCGTACCACCCCAAGGTCACCCGCTCCGGCCCCGAGAACGCCGTCTCCAAGGTGGTCCGCGAACGTGCCGAACTCACCGGCTTCGACGGCCAGGGGCAACACTATCCGCCCGACTGGTTCCCACCCCTGCCGCTTATGCGGGACGAAGCGGTCGTCGAAACCCATCCCGACCAGTCCACGCTCACCGCCCGCTACACCGCCGAGGCGCTCCGCTTCATCGACGCCAACCGCCACCGGCCCTTCTTCCTCTACCTGGCCCACGCCATGCCGCACGTCCCGCTCTTCCCCGGCAAAGAGTTCGAGGGCAAGTCACTGCGCGGCCGCTACGGCGATGTCGTCGAGGAAATCGACCACTCCACCGGGCAGATTCTCGCCCGCCTGAAGCAACTCAACCTCGACGAAAACACGCTCGTCGTCTACACCTCCGACAACGGCCCCTGGGCACCCTACGGCATTGACGCGGGTTCCGCCGGTCCGCTCAAGGGAGCAAAGGGCAGCGTCTGGGAAGGCGGCATCCGCGTCCCGGCGATCTTCCGCTGGCCCGGACGCATCCCGCCTGGCCAGGTCACCTCCGAACTCGCCGCGACCCTCGACTTCCTTCCTACCTTCGCCGCAGCGGCCGGCATCGAACCACCTGCGGACCATACGCTCGACGGCCACAACCTCCTCCCCCTGCTCACCGGCGCCACCCGCTACAGCCCGCGGCTCTACTTCTACTACTTCGACACCGCCATCCACTACACGCCTGAAACAGGACGTCCCGCCAGCAATTCGAATCTCCTCGCCGTCCGCTCCGGCCGCTGGAAACTGCACCTCAACACAGGCGCGCTCTACGATCTCCAGTCCGACATCGGCGAGACCAAAGACATCGCCGCGCTCAACCCGAAGCTCGTTCGCGATCTGCGCAACACATCGGCGCAGTTCCTCGCCGATCTCCGCGCGCGGATCCGGCCCCTCGGCACCCTGCCCATATAATTGTGTCAATGCGGTTATTGCCCCGATTGCTATTGGTTCTCACGCCAATCGCCGTCTATTCTCAAACCAAGCCACCGGCCGCCGAACCGCCCGCCGCCGAGCGCCGCACCGACCTCAACCTGCTCAACAAAACCGACACCGCCTCCGGCGAATCGCGCCGTAACGAGAACGTCCAGTTCAACCTGATCGACAACAACGCGCTGAAGGAACTGAACATCCGCCTCGGCACTACGGCCACCTTGATCGAAGAAGCCAAGGCCGACCGCAACTACTTCGGCGCCGAGTACGGCAACCGCCCGCCCGCGCCGATCCACGCCGCCCCGGCCAAGCCCGCCGCGCAGATTCACGGCAGCTTCTTCGAAACACACGGCAACGCGATCTTCAACGCGCGCAGCTTCTTCACCGTCGGCAATCTCCCCTCGGCGCACGAAAACCAGTACGGCGCCAGCGTCACGTTCAAGCCGTGGAAAAACGCGGCTATGACGCTCGACGCCGGCCAGAACAAGCTCCGCGGCAACGTGAACGGCAACGTCGTTGTCCCCAAAGCCGATGAGCGCACGCCCCGCGCCACGGACCCCGCCGTGCGCGCCGTTATCCAGCGCTTCCTCGACGCCTTCCCGAAGCAACTGCCCAACCGCACGGACATCAACGAACGCGCCCTCAATACCAACGCCCCGCAGAACATCAACGACAACAACACCACCGTCCGCCTCGACCAGCAGATCACCCGGCGCCACGCGGTGAACCTGCGGCACGTCTTCACCTCCCAGAACGTCGACGCCTTCCAGCTCGTCGCCGGCCAGAACCCGGACACCACCACGCGCGCCCACACCGCGCAGATCACCTGGAACTTCGCCAAGTCCGCCGCCACCAACCTCTCCGCCACCGCCATGTTCGATCGCGTCGGCTCCGTCCTCATTCCCGAGCCCAACGCCGTCGGTCCCCAGGTCAACTTCTCCAACGTCATCACCACGCTCGGCCCCGGTTCCAACATCCCCATCGACCGCGCCCAGAACCGTTTCCGCTACGCCTTCGCCATGAAGCAGAACCGCGGCCGCCACAACTGGTACGCCGGCGCCGACTTCAACCGCCGCCAGCTCAACGGCGAGGAGGCCTCCTCCACCCGCGGCAATCTCTACTTCCGCAATGACTTCGGACGCACCGTCATGGAGAACTTCCTGCTCGGCATCCCGTCGCGTTTCTCCGGCTCGGTCGGCTCCATCCACCGCGGCTTCCGCAACAACGAAATCGTGCTCCACGCCGGTGATGACTGGCGCGTCAACGGCCGCCTGACCATCAACTACGGTCTCCGCCACGAGATGGTCAGCGTCCCCACCGAGGTAAACGGCCTCAACACCCTCCCCTACAACTCCGACCTGAACAACCTCGCCCCGCGCTTCGGCTTCGGCCTGCGCACGAAGGCCGGCGTATTCCGCGGCGCCTATTCCGTCCACTTCGGCGAGATCTTCCCCGTCACCTTCTCGCAGATCCGCTACAACCCGCCGCTCAACACCAAGTTCGAAATCCAGGTGCCCGACCTCTTCACACCCTTCCGCCAGCTCAACATCCCCGCCGACCCCAACGCCCGCAGCACATTCCTCGAAATCTCGCCCGACCTCGCCACCCCCTACACCCACCTCTACTCCTTCTCCTGGGAACCTGTCCTGCCGTCGAACTGGAAGCTCCAGCTCGGCTACACCGGCAGCCGCGCGCACAAGCTGCTGATGCTCCAGTACAACAACCGCGCCGTTCCCGTGCCGGGCATCCCCCAGACTACCGCGACAATCAACGACCGCCGCCCCAGCACGCGATACTTCGACCTCCGCAGCTCCGTCAACGGCTCACACGGCTACTTCGACGCCGGCCGCGTCACGCTCGTCGTGCCGCGCTGGCGCGGCGCCACGCTCGAGACGTCGTACTGGTTCTCCAAGGCCATCGACACCGGCGCGGCCTACACCAACACCGCCACCGGCGACGACGGCCGCCAGAGCCAGGCGCAATCGCAGTTCGACATCTGGGGCGACGTGAAGGCCGTCTCCAGCTTCGATCAGAAGCACGCCTTCCTCACGCGCGGGAGCGTCCAGACGAGGAAGGTGAAGTACCTCGGCTCG
>CAYMTH010000457.1:0-859 GCA_964393235.1 uncultured Solibacteraceae bacterium
GCGTAGACGAGGACTGTCAGGTCCGCATTCCATCCGTCATGGGGAATCCGCTCTCCCCTCGGACTGCATCGCCGCGGGCCGCGGCGACGTTCCGATGATTCTTCTTCTGTCCATCGGCACTTCTCCTGCTGTTCGTTGTCATCGGATTCTCACCGACCCCGCGCGCCCCCTGCTTGCCTACCTGAAGCTGCACGGGACGCTCCTGCCCTTCTGGTTCAGCGGCAAAGTTGCCTGATCGCAAAGTTTCACGTTGACCTCCACCGCCGCTTCGCCCTTGCCGGTATGTTGGATGCGCTGGCGGTCGTCCCGCTTGCCGGTTTCGTCGTGGGCAAAGCGATTCCCGCAAAGTCGCCGCTGGCGTCCACCCGGCCGAAATCCGGTCCACCGTCATCGGGATTCGGTGAGCATCGTCGTCTTCCCTGGCTTCGTCATCGCGGCGCTCGCCTCGCGGCGGAACCGCGAGTGGCACAAATGATTGATTGCCTTGGCCAGCAGCATCATGATCATCGGGTCGGCCGTACTCCTTGGCCTGCTCCTCAAGTTGGGAAGCCATGAAATCGCGCGCCTTGGCCGTCTCCACCGGGCGACGGTCGTCAGTTTCTCGATCGTCATCCTCTCTCTCTCTGCCCTGCTATCCGTTGTGGGTACTCCAACGGCCAAGAGCCTCGTCGAATGCTTGCGCCGCTGGTGAGGGCACCCGCGGACTGAAACAATTTCCTGCAGAAGAAAAGGGCCACGGTTGACCGTGGCCCCTCCCTCTCTTACCGCCGACCGCTTTAAAACAGCAGCCGCAACCCGAACTGTAGGTTGCGCGATCCGCCGTCGGCCGAACTGCCGATCCCCGCGTTCGCAATCTGCC
>CAYMTH010000457.1:869-1945 GCA_964393235.1 uncultured Solibacteraceae bacterium
TGTTCGTGAAGTTGAACGACTCCGCCCGCACCTCCAGCGTGAACCGCTCCGTCATCTTCACCCGCCGGAACAAACTCGCGTCCAGATTGAAGAACCCGGGGCCGGAAAACGCGTTCCGCCCGACGTTGCCGAACGTGTTCGCCGCCGGCGCCGCAAACACCGAAGTGTCGAACCACGTCGGCAGATTGCGGCCCGTCGCCCGGAAGTTCACCGTCTTGCTCGTCGGCAACGCGCCTGACCCGATGTAGTTCGGGTTGTTGCTGTTGCCCGGAGCGTTCAACGTCGCCGCCGGAGCGCTGATGTTCATCGCCTGCCCCGACATCATCGTCAGAATGCCCGTCAACTGCCAGCCGCCGATCAACCCGTTCACCACGCTGTTGCCGGAGGCGAACTTCTTGCCTTTGCCGAACGGCAGTTCCCACACGTAGCTCTGGTTGAACATATGGCGGCGGTCAAAATCGGACCGCGCCCGCGACCGCGCCGCGTTGATGATGTAGGCGAACCCGCCGTTGTCCTGCGAGTAGTCGATCGACTTCGACCACGTATAAGCCGTCGTCAACTGGAACCCGCCCGAGAACCGCCGGTCGAACTTCACCTGCAGCGAGTTGTAGTTCGTCGACGTCCCGATAAAGCTGATGTTGGTGTCCGTATCGCGGCGGAACCGCGACCACAACGGCCGGCCGTCCCGTCCCGCGCCGAGAATCATGCCCGCGTTCGCATTGAACTGCTGCGCCACCCGCGTGCCCTTGTTGCCGACGTACGCCACGTCGAGCGTGAAGTTCTTCGGCAACGAGCGCTGCACCGCGATGTTGTAGCTCTGAATATACCCCTCGCGGTAGTCCAGCGGGATCAGTTCGTAGTTCTGATTCGGCGCGTTGCGGATGATGCCGTCCTGCGGAATCGTGAATGGCAGCGGCGCCGGCATCCCGTCCGCCATGCGGCCCGCCGCCACGAAGGTGTTCGCCGAGTTGAACGCGTTGTTCTGCCGCACCGGGAAGTTGTACGCGTAGCCGTTGTCGGCATACGGGATGTAGCTCATGCCGTAGCCTGAACGGATCACGGTCTTCTCATCCAAA
>CAYMTH010000457.1:1955-4725 GCA_964393235.1 uncultured Solibacteraceae bacterium
ATTGTTCCCGACCCCGGCCACGATCAGCGAGTTCGTGTCCATGTCGTAGTTCGAGAAACCACCCCGCTGCCGCGGCGTGGCCGGCGGATACAACTCGTGTCGGAGCCCGATGTCGATCGTCAGCTTGTTCGACACCTGCCACTTGTCCTGAACGTACGAGAAAAACGGAAACTGCACGTACTCCGGAAACGCCGACAGCAGGTCGCGCCCGAAGTCGTTCGGCTGGTCGAGCAGGAACGCGGCGTACGCATTCGCAAAGCCCTGGTTGCTGTCGCCGTTGCGCCCCGTCTGCCCCGTCCGGAACCGGTACTGCCCGCGCAGCGAATAGACCTGCGTCTGCAGCAGACCGTCGCGGTTGTACCGCGCGTCGATGCCGAACTTGATCGTGTGGTTGCCCAGCGACTTCGTCCAGTTGTTGACGAAGTTCCAGTTCGTCTCAAACCGGATCCACGGCAGCGAAAGCGAGTAGCCGACCACTGGGTTGCTGTAGCCCGAAATGTCGATGTTCGTCAGGCCGCTCGTCAGGTCCGAAATGTTCACGCCCCGGATCCCCACCTCGTCCGACGCCTTCGTGCCGTAGTCGGAGGCGTAGGCGTCGTTGCGGTACCGCGACACACCGGCGCGAACTTCCGTAATGAGCGTCGGGCTGAACACACCCGTGTAGTTCACCGCGCCCGAAAGCGTCTTCGTCACGCCCGTCCCGGCAAAGCCGCCGTTCGCCGGACCGCCCGCGGCCCCGTAGCCGGGCAGCGCCGGATCGGTCACCGTCGGCTTCTGCCAGCTGTAACGGCCAGACAGCCGGTGGTCCGCGTTGATGTTGTGGTCAAGCTTCACATCGAAGCCGTCGGTGTCCTTCTGCCGCACCGTCGTCCCTTCGTAATTCACGCCAGTCACGTTCCCCGTCGTCGGCGCCGGAATCAGCGCGTTCAGCCGCCGCGCGATCGGCGAAATGCGCGACGCCGGTATGATGTTGCCCGCGAACGCCTGCCGGTTGGTGCCGTCCGGATTGCCCGTCGTCGGGTCGTAGATGATCGTCGGCGCGGCCGACAGATTCCCGTTGCGGAAGTCCATCGTCGGGATCGTCGCGCGCGTGCCCTTGCCGAGGCGATCCCGGATCCCCAGATAATCGCCGAAGAAAAAGGTGCGGTTCTTGATGATCGCGCCGCCGAACGTCGCCCCGAAGTAGTTGTAGGTGATCGGCGGCTTCGTCAGCAGGTCGGTGCGGCGCGCCGCCAGCGCGCTCACGCGATTGAACTCGTAAAGACTGCCGTGATACTCGTTCGTGCCCGACTTCAACGCCACGTTGATCACCGCCCCGCCCGCGCGGCCCATCTCCGCTTCGTAGTTCGACGTCGTCACGTCCACCGTCTGAATCGCCTCGGCCGGCGGCACGTACACCGTCAGCAGCCCCGTCCGGTGATTGTTGTCGACGCCCTCGAACTGAATGTTGTTCGCCAGTCGCGCCTGCCCGTTCACCCGCGACTGCATCGAGTCGTTGGAATTGAAAAACTCCGAGTGGTTGCGCTGCGCCCGCGCCGCGCCCGGAACCAGGTTCACCAGCCCCTGGAAGTTGCGGTTCTGCGTCAGCGGCAGTTCGGCCACCTGCCGCGAGTCCATCTTCCGGCCCGTATCCGTACGGTCCGTCTGCAGCAGCGGCGGCGTATCGGAAATCGTGATCTGCTCGGAAATCTGGCCCGGCTGCAGCTGCACGTCCGCGCGAACCGTCGAATTGATCGTCAATTCAAGGTTCTCCCGCGTCGCCTTCCGGAATCCGGACTGTTCCACCGTCACGGAATACTTTCCCGGGGGGAGGTTCGTAAACGAGAAATTGCCCGACTCGTTGGTCTGCGCCGTGCGCGAAAAATTGGTCAGCGTGTCGAGCGCCGTCACCTTGGCGTTCGGCACCATGGCGCCGCTGGCGTCCGTGACGGCGCCCACAAGCGTACCGTTCACGGCCTGGCCCAGCAGCGACATCGTGCTCAAGAAAATAGTGAGTGCGAGAGTGCGTGAGATCCCCATATGTCGCGGATCATATCATGTCTTAATAACGTCAATTCTCGCCTGTTACTCCGTCCGCTGCCGCGGTTGCGGCAGCGGCGGCCACAGCACGGCAAAGACGGCCGTCAGAATTGCGGGAAGAGAAAGAAGAGCTAGAAGTTTCATGGGTTGGGTCGTCCTTTCGGTTCAGTCGGCCCCGGCAATGCGCCGGGGCCTTCATGGGCAGCAAGTCTTGTGCCAAACCGCTTTGCCGCCGAAATGCGCCTAAATCCTTCTCCCGCAAGGCCCCCGACCCGGTCTCGCCGCCCCCCGCCTGCCCCAAATCCGGCACACTGCCCGAACTCGTCCACCACTCCCCCGTGCCGCGGTCACAGCGCTCCCCGGTAATATATCTACAACGAAATCAATCACTTCCCTCGTTTGCCGGCAAAATCGCTTGGATCCCCCCTGGTAGAATGAAATTGGAAGGTGGCCTCTCCTTCGCTACCCGGTCACGCGCCCGCCCGCCCACCGGCGCAATCCCCGCACGCGTTTTCGGGGGATGGTCCCAAATGTAGTTGAAAAATAAGGACTTCCCGAAAATTAACCCGCCCGGGGCGCCTGGCCTCCCGCCGCCACCCCAATTTCGGGGGATGGTCCCATTAGTTACTGAAAAATAAGCACTTACAGATACAGTAACTCCACCCGGACGTGGAACGGCACCAGCTCCCGCCGCCGCGCCTCCACCTGTCGCACGAACTCCTCCCGGTACTCCCCGTCCCGGATCGCGTCG
>CAYMTH010000458.1:0-3759 GCA_964393235.1 uncultured Solibacteraceae bacterium
GCCCCGACGCGACGCTCGCCATGCTCAGCTGGGACGGGCCAATAAAGAAGTTGTATTCCCTCCGCCGCACGGCCGCCCTCGGTGACGCGCCCTACGTCGAAATGACGCGCCTCACCCCGGTCTGGCAGCTCGGCCCCGGCTGGTACCAGCGCGAGAACAACTTCCGCTGGACCATGCCCCGCGCCACGGCCACCGTCCGCCGCCCCGAAAATGCGAACGAGTTCCAGGTAACGGTAAACGTCGGCCCGGACTATATCAAGGCGGTGGGCAAGGTGTCGCTTTCGGTCAAGGTCGCCGGCCACGACGCCGGATCCCGGACGTTCACCCAGAATGGCTGGATCACCGAAAAGTTCCCCCTCCCCCCCGGCGCCGCCGGCAACGTCGAGGTCGAGTTCCTGGTCGATCCCCCCTTCCGCCCCGCCAACGGCGATCCCCGCCCCCTGGGCCTCCCGATCGCGGCCTTCGGCTTCCGCTAAAGCTGTTCACAAGCGTTCTTTCGAAATATTTCCTTCCAAATCAACAACATCGCAAACACAACCGCGCGTTTGCCCCTCCCGCCCCTGCTAAACTCCAATCAAGAATAAATGGTGCCTGCCGCGAGTGTCCCCATTTTGCGCCAGCCCCGCCCCCGGGAGGGCCAGGGTCCCAAGCATCGTTGAAAAATAAGAACTTAGCAATTCAAAAACAGCGCCGAGGGTCCCCACCTGCCTAGGATTGACTCGGCGGCCGGTCCGCCGTATGGTGGGGGTGACAGAGAGGTGCGCGATGACCGCTCCCAACCGGTTTGCAAGAGTCGCCCTATGGTTGGCGACGGCAGTCCTCGGGGGATGCGTCGTCGTGCCCTACCCCGCCCCGACCCGCACGCGGGCCAGGGGCGTCGTCAAGAACGCAATCGATCTAAGGTTCCTGACCGTCGGGGCCACCACCCGCGCCGAGGTGCTCAACGCGGTCGGCGCGTTCGAGAGCGGCGCCTCGGCGGACCGGTTCCTCTGGTGCCGCTGGGAACTGTCAAAGGCGGGGATCGCCGGCGGAGCGGCCGGTGGCGCCGCGATCGGTCCAAAGCGAATCTGGTTGCACCGCAACCTCGTCGCGGTCTTCGACGCGAACCAGACATTGGAATGGTTCCGCCTTCGCCCCGACGGAGAACTGGCGCCGGCGCTCTGGGAGGGCACCGGCCTCGCTGGTTACCAGGCCCCGGAGTCCCTGCAGTTTCCCTTCTATTCCCCGAAAATGGTCTACTTCGACGAGACCTACGAGATGGGCACGGCGACCGTCGAAAACGGCGTCTTCCGGCGGCGGTTGATGGGCGAACGAAAGGCGTTCACCGCCCCGGTCAGAGAGCTGCGCGACATCGCTCTTGGAGGAACCGAAGACGAAACGGACCTCCGCGTCAACCTGCGCTTTGCCGGCGGCAAGTCCGTCAAGATCGGAGCCGAACCGATCGACCTCGTCCGCCTCATGGTCGCCCTCCGCAAGGCCGGCTTCTCCGGCCCCGCCGTCGCGCCCCCCTCCCGCCGCTAGAATGTAGGGATGCGTTCTCTCTTTCTCGTCCTGATGACCGGCGCCCTCCTCCTCGCCGAAAGCGCCTCCGGTGTGAAGTGGCAGGCCCCCGCCGCCTGGAAGAAGTCGCCCGACCGCCCCATGCGCGCCGCCACCTACGCCGCCCCCGCCGCCGCCGGCGACAAGGAACCCGGCGAGATCGCCGTCTTCTACTTCGGCCCCGGCCAGGGCGGTGGCGTCCAGGCCAACATCGACCGCTGGATCGGCCAGTTCACCACCAAGTCCGGCGCCCCGAAGACGACCAAGTCGAACGTCGCCGGCATGAACGTCACCATCGTCGACCTCTCCGGCACCTACGGCGCCGCCGCCGGCCCCATGTCCCCCACCAAGGTCGATAAGCCCGGCTTCCGCCTCCTCGGCGCCATCGTCGAGGCCCCGCAGGGCGCCGTGTTCTTCAAGTTCACCGGTCCCGCCAAGACGGTCGCCGCCAATGAGGCCGCCTTCAACGGTATGATCAAAGCCATCGTAAAGGAGTAGCGCCCCATGCTCACCCGCCGAGGTTTCGCTGGTTGGATGACCGCCGCCGCGGCCACCGCCGCCGACTGGCCGCAGTGGCGCGGCCCCGCCCGCGACGGCCGCGCCCCCGGCGCCGGCCTCCTCCGCCAGTGGCCCGCCGGCGGTCCGCCCCAGCTCTGGCGCGTCGATAACCTCGGCGCCGGCTTCTCGTCCTTCTCCGTCGCCGGCGGCCGCCTCTTCACGCAGACGCAGAAGAACGGCCGCCAGTGGGTCGTCGCCCTCGACGCCACCACCGGCAAGACGCTCTGGGAAACCGAGGCCGGCGACACATTCCAGGAGCGCCGCGGATCCGGCCCCCGCGGCACCCCCACCGTCGACGGCGAGACGCTCTACTCGCTCTCCGCCGACGGTACGCTCGTCTCGCTCCAGGCCGCCACCGGCAAGGTCAACTGGAAGCTCAACATACTGACGAAGTTCGACGGCGCCCAGATCCATTGGGGCCTCAGCGAATCGCCCCTCGTCGACGGCGACCGCCTCTTCGTCACCCCCGGCGGCCCCGGCAAAAGCGTCGTCGCGCTCGACAAGAAAACCGGCCGGACCCTCTGGGCCGCCGGCGACGGCGAGGCCGGCTACAGCTCCGCCATCGCCTTCGATTTCGGCGGCCAGCGCCACCTGGTGGTCTTCACCGCCAAGGGCGTCACCGGCTTCAACGCCGCCAACGGCTGGGTCATGTGGAACTATACGAAGGTGGCCAACCGCACGGCCAACATCGCCACGCCGCTCTACCGCGACGGCCACGTCTTCGTCAGCTCCGATTACGGCACCGGCTGCGCGCTGCTCAAGCTCACCGCCGCCGGCGACCGCGTCAACGCCAGCGAGGTCTACTTCAGCCGCGAGATGCGCAACCATTACTGCTCGAGCGTGCTGCTCGATAAGCATCTCTACGGCTTCTCGAGCGGCGTGCTGACCGCCATGGACTTCCTCACCGGCGAAGTCGCCTGGCGCGACCGCTCCGTCGGCAAGGGGCAACTGATCCTCGCCGACGGCCTGCTCTACCTGCAGGGCGAAGAGGGCACGGTGGCGCTCGCCGAAGCGACGCCCACGGCCTACAAGGAGATCTCCCGCTTCGAATTCGGCCGCGGCGAGTACCCGCTCTGGACGCTGCCGGTCATCGCCGGCGGCCGCCTCTACCTCCGCGACCAGAGCAAGCTGGTCTGCTACAACATCACCCGCGGGTGATCCGCGCCGTTGCCGCCGTAGCCGCGGTTTAACAGCGCTTCCCCGCCCCGCCCCGTCCGCCAGATGCCCGGGTTCTCGCCGACCGCGGCCCGGCAGAACAGCACCGCGTCCCCCGCCGGCGCCGGACGGAAATCCCAGCGGCCCTCGACGAACGCCGTCACCCCGCGCCGCTCCCCCGTCCGCGGGTCGAGCCACGCCAGCCGCGTCCCGCCCCGCGCCGCCTCCGGCCGGTACTCGCGGTTGAAATGGTCCGTGTCCCGCCGCCCCGCCTGGTACTCCCACGGCACCCGCGCCCCGGGGCTGCGCTCGACGAAGAGGATCCCCTCCTTCGTCCAGACCGGCAGGTTCGACCCGCCGCCCGGATTCGACCGCGGCCCGTAGCTCGCCCCGAACCACGCCGCGTCGCCCGACGTCAGCGCCCGGTTCTCCCGGCCGTCGGGCCGCCCCACCCACACGTCGCTCCAGTCGTGCCCCGGGTCGGTCTTCGGCGTACACACTTGATAG
>CAYMTH010000458.1:3769-4720 GCA_964393235.1 uncultured Solibacteraceae bacterium
CTATCGTGAGTCTCCACAGTCACGGCCCGGGTATCCGGCGCCCAGACCGGCCCGAACATCAGCGCGCCCCGCGCCCCGTTCACCTCGCGCCGGTCCGCGCCGTCCACCCCGATCGTCACGATCCGGTAGTCGGCGTGATAGGCGAACCGCCGCCCGTCCGGCGACAGGCTGACCCCGTAAACGTTCTCCCCGGCCGCCGACACCGCCCGCGCCTCGCCCCCGTCGAGGTCCATCGTATAGAGCCGCTGCTTGCCCTCGACGATCGCCGTCACCGCGATCCGCCCCTCCCCCGGCATCAGCACGCACGGCGCGACGAACGAACTGAGCCGGGCCTTCCGCCCGAGCTCCTGGCGCCGCCCGGTCTCGATGTCCCAGAGCCAGAGGTGCGTGGTGCTCTTCGGGTAGTAGTCGTCGAAGCTGCGCTCGCGCCAGTCGGGCACCAGCTCGAGCGAGAACAGCACCGCCCGCCGCCCGTCGCGAAAGAAGCAGTAGGGCAGCCAGCCGATATGGTCGGGCAGCCCGAAGTCGGGGAAGCGCAGCCCGCTGCCGTCCAGCCGCTGCATGCCGAGCCGGCTGCCCACCCCGCGCACGCCCGCCGCGCCGCGGGCCGTAAAGAAGAACCACGGCGCCCGCGCGGCAAGCGCCGCCAGAAATGCCCGCCGCCCCAGCCGGATCATGCGTAGCGGACCTCGACGAGAAACAGCCCGCACGGCGGCGCCGTCGGCCCGGCCGAGGTGCGCGGGGCGCCCTCGAGCAGCCGCCGGATCCCCTCGGCGTCGAGGTTGCCCTTGCCGGCCTCGATCAGCGAGCCGGCCAGGTTCCGCACCATATGCTTCAAAAAGCCGCTGCCGCGCACGCGGTAGACGAGCTTCGGCCCCTCGCGGGTGAGCGCCGACGAGTAGATCGTCCGCACCATCGAGTAGTCCGGGCCATACTTTTCGTCCGAGGCCG
>CAYMTH010000459.1:0-4717 GCA_964393235.1 uncultured Solibacteraceae bacterium
GGCCGCTGGCTGTGGAAGGGATGACGAACGCCGAGTGGATCCTGATGGACTACGGCGATCTGGTGATCCACATCTTCAGCGAGGCGGCGCGGGAGTATTACGACCTGGAGCGGTTGTACCGCGAGGCGAAGCGGCTGGAGTTGCCTCCGGCGGCGTAGGGCATTGCCCGATTTGAGAAGATTGGCGTGCGCGGACGGCGAGTCCGCGCACGTTTGTATTTAGGGGGGAGGGTCGCGAGGGGGGTGCCCTTTTCGCGGCCTGTGGAAAACGCTGTAACCTGCTGGGGGCGGGGCGGTTAGGTGCGTCTTACGAAAAAAAACGGCGATAACGGGGAGTGTCACGAATTTTCGAATTTTGAGGGGTTACTTTTGTTTGACGGCGGCGGCGAGGGACTTGAGCTCGTTTACGGCGGCGGCGTCGAGCACGAAGACTTCGGGTTCGTTGCCGCGGCGGGCCAGGTAGGTCTCGCCTTGCTTCGCTACCGTTACCTGCTCCTTCGCTACCGTGTACTCGGCGGCGACCGCGCCGGCGGCGGTCTCGGCGAACTTCGTCGCTGAGAGGTCGCGGAGACGGTCAATCAACTGCTGGACCTGGGCGGCATCCACGTTCTTGCCATCCTTCTTCCAGTCGGCGCCGGACTTCGTGAATGCGTAGACCTGGCCATCCTGCTTCACCGTCACGGCGGCCGGTTCGGTGAAGCCGAACTCGAACACCTTCTTGTTGCGGAAGTCGTCGAGCTTCTTCGCGAGCACGTCGCCGAGGTCGGCGCTCGTTTTGAAGACGCCTTCGACGGCCGAGGATTTGGCGTAGACCGCGTTGTCCTTACCCTTGCGGACTTCGAGCTGGTAGGCGCCCCTGGCGTCCGTCACCTTGACGGTCCCGACGGGCGCGGCGGCGGCGAACTTCGCGGGGATCGCCTCCTCTTCCTCGGTGTCGTTGACGACCTCGAGGCGGGCTTCCTTGAGCTTGCGGGCGAGTTCCTCGGCGGCGAAGTTGTCGGCGCGGAGAGCCTTGGGTTTCAGAATCGTCCAGGCGCCTCCGTTGTTCTTGCCGAACTCGATGGCGCCGAGTTCGATGCGGGTGAGCTTCTCGCTGTCGAACGGGAGAAGGCGCTTGTCGCGGAGGTCGCGCCAGGTCTTTTCGAGGGCGGCCTTGGTGGACGTAGGCACCAGGTAAAGCTTCGCGTCGCCGGCGAGGCGGGCGTAGGTGGCCGAGCCGGTGGGGGCGTCGTCACCGATCTGCACCTTGTGCGACTTGCCGTCCTTCATGGTTACGGTCACGGTTAGGATCGGGTCCTTGAGGCCGTAGGGGGTGAAGTCGGCGGTGGCGTCGTTGACCAAGCGGTCCGAGACGAGACTGGCCAGGGTGGCGACGTAGGCGTTGGCGGCGTCGGGATCGGCGGCGAGCTTCTTCGGGACGTCAATCGACCACTCGGCCGCTTTGGTGAGCACGACGGGTTCGGCGCCCATGCGGTTGATTTCGATCTTGGCGAATTGATCGTTGGGCAGGTCGAGGATCTTGGGCGGGGCGTCGGGAGAAGGCGCGTTGGCCTTCTCCGACTCCTGCTTGTTGGAATACCAGAGGGCGCCGCTCAGACCGATGAGGAGGGTGGCGGCGATGATGAGCCGTTTGGGATTCATGGGTTACCTCCGCTTGAGCCAGACGAAGATGCCGGCGCCGAGAACGGCGAGCGCGGGCAGGAAGCTGGTGACGTAGAGGATCCAGAACTGGGCCGGGCGGACGGTGAGACGGCGGTCCTCCGGCTCCTTGGGCCGGATGGAGATGAGGTCTTCGTCGGCGGACATCCAGTTCATCATGTTGAGGAAGAGGTCGCGGTTGCCGTAGCGGTTGAGCATCGAGGCGGCGGCCCAATCGACGGAGCCGACGACGACGACGCGGCCCTGCTTCTTGATGTCGCCTCCGCCGCCGATGGTGGTCGCGGCGGCGACGGTGAAGGGGCCTTCGGCGATCTTGGCGGGCGGGCCGGCCTGGAGTTTCACCACGTCGAGGACGTTGGTGGCGAAGGCGTCGCCGGCGGAAGCGATCAGCTTTTCGGCGCCGGTCTTCGGCTCGATGGACCGGGCGAGGGGGAGGATGGCGGGCAGGCGGCCCATGTCGCGGACGATGGGGTGCTGCGAGAAGTCCTCGCCGATGATGACGGCCTGGCCGGAGGCGCCGTCGATGAGGAGATTCGCGCCGACGCCGATGTTCCAGGAGGCGAGGAGCGCGTTGAGTTTGGCGTTGTCGTCGACGTCCTCGCGGCCGCCCTTGATGGCGGGCAGAAGGAGGAACATGGCGTCGCCGCCCTTTTCCACGAACGCTTTGATGGCGTTGATGGCTTCATCGTTGTACTCGCGGCGGGGGCCGGCGGAGAGGAGGATGGTGCAGGCGGCGGGAATCTCGGCCTTTTCGAGGAACTTCACCGTCTGGGTCTTGTAGTTGTTGCGTTCCAGGGCCTGTTTGGCGGTGCCGAGGCTGGAAGGCTCCATGCCTTCGAAGCCGCGTTCGCCATGCCCCTCGAGGGCGCAGACGGTCTGTTCGCCGGTCTGCTGGAGGCGGACCATGGCGCCGGTGATCTCCTGCTCGGTGACGGCCTTGGCCTCTTCGCGGCGGGTGCCGTTGTCGAGGATCAGCGTGCCGTAGCTGCGGGCGTTGTAGGCCTTGGCTTTGGCGGGATCCTTGTCGGGGTCGACGTACTCGATTTTGAACTTCGAGGAGAGGTTGGAGTAGCGGTCGAGGAGGCCGCGGGCGGTTTCAAAGCGCTGCGTGCGGTCGAAGTAGACGGCGCGCATTTCGCTCTTGAGGCCGGTGACGATCTTTTCGGACTGTTCGGAGAGCGAGTACTTTTTGCTGGCCGTGGTGTCGATCGACTTGTTGTTGCGTTCGGCGAGAACGTTGACGACGACGAGAACGGCGCCGAAGATCGCGATATAGAGGCCGGTATAGGCCGTGAATTTGGTTTGCCGGGATGCCGCCATGGTTACGCCCTCCACCGCAGGGATTCAAGAGACCGTCCGGTGAGGAAGATGCCGAGGACGATGACGGACAGGAAGTAGACGACGTCCTTGGTGTCGATGACGCCGCGCGCGAAGGCGTTGAAGTGGGCGGTCAGGGAGAGATAGGCGAGGACCTTGGCCCAGCCGTCGGCCTTGAAGGTGGTCGCCCAGTCGAAGGTCCAGAACATCAGGGCCATACCGAAAGTGGTGGCGCCGGCGACGATCTGGTTTTTCGTGGTGTTCGAGATGAACATGCCGAGGGCGAGCAGGGCGCCGCCCTGGAGGAACATGCCGAGGTAGGCGGTGGCGAGCGGGCGCCAGTCGGGGTTGCCGAACAGGAAGACGAAGCTGAGGCAGAAGAGTTTGACGCCGAGGATGGCGGCGTACATGCCCATGGCGCCGAGCCATTTGCCGAGGATGATCTCGAGGTCGGTGATGGGGGAAGTGACGAGCAGTTCGATGGTGCCTGAGCGCTTTTCTTCGGCGAAGAGGCGCATGGTGATCATCGGGATGAGGAAGAGCGACAGCACGCCGGCGTTGGAGACGACCGGGGCGATGACGTAGCCGTTCAGGTCGGCCGGGCCGCCGCCCTGCATCGAGATTTCGATGAAGTTGGCGATGGCGATGAGGGAGAACCAGCCGGAGATGAGGGCGTAGATGGCGAGGAGGGCGTAGGCGATGGGGGAAACGAAGTAGCTTTTCAGTTCTTTCTGCGCGATGGCGAGAATGTTGCTCATGGCTTAGGCGGCTCCTTTCTCTTTTTCGGTCTCCGCGTTGTCGGCGGCGGTGAGTTGGAGGAAGACGTCTTCGAGGGACATGCCGGCGGCTTTCAGTTCGGTGAGGGAGAAGCCGGCTTCGATTACGGCGCGGGCGAGGTCGGCGCGGATGGAGCGGCCCTGCAGGCTTTCCACCTCGAAATGGGCGCGGTTGTTTTTCTCTTCGCGCAGGACGACCTTGCTGACGCCGGAGACCTGTTCGAGGCGCTGCTGGGCAGCGCGGACGTCGAGCTCGCCGTCGCGGCCCTCGACCTCGATCGAAACCGCTTCGGAGCCGCGCATGCGGTTGGTGAGGTTTTCGACGGTGTCGGTGGCGACGAGTTTGCCCTTGGAGATGATGACGACGCGTTCGCAGGTCTGTTCGACCTCGGGCAGGATGTGGGTGGAGAGGATGATCGTGTGATCGCCGGCGAGCCCTTTGATGAGCTGGCGGGTCTCGTTGATCTGTTTGGGGTCGAGGCCGGAGGTGGGCTCGTCGAGGATGAGGACGTCGGGGTTATGGAGCAGCGCCTGGGCGAGGCCGACGCGCTGTTTATAGCCCTTGGAGAGCTTGGCGATCAGCTTGTTTTTGACGTCGGCGACGTTGGTCTTTTCCGACACTTCGGCGATGCGTTTGGCGAGATCGTTGCCGCGGAGCCCTTTGAGTTTGCCGGCGAAGTCGAGATACTCGCCGACCTCCATATCGGGGTAGAGCGGGGGCGTTTCGGGGAGATACCCGATGCGCTTTTTGACTTCGAGCGGCTGTTCGACAACGTCGAACCCGGCGACGGAGGCTTTGCCTTCCGACGGGGGCTGGAAGCAGGTGAGGATGCGCATGGTGGTCGTCTTCCCGGCGCCGTTGGGGCCGAGGAAGCCGACGATCTGGCCTTTTGCGACCTCGAAGGAGACGTTATCGACCGCAGTGAAACGGGCGTACCGTTTGGAAACACCTTCGACTTTGATCAT
>CAYMTH010000460.1:0-4715 GCA_964393235.1 uncultured Solibacteraceae bacterium
GACGACCTCCTGTTCGCGGAGGGTGACGGGGTCGAGGAGGCGGACGTGGATGAGGATTTCGGAGGGTTCGGCGCGGGGTTCGTTCTGGAACTTGATGCCGAGCCAGCCGTGGCCTTTGCCGGGCTGGGAGCGGCGGTTGGTGGCGATGGTGTCGGCGAAGGCGAAGAACTTGGTTTTGGCGCCGCGGGCGGCGTCGAGGCGTTCCTGCAGGAGGCTGTACTCGTGGTCGAGCATGGCCTGGAGGCGATCGCGGGAGACGTAGCGCTGGGCGCGGCCGTAGATGGCGTCGGAGACCACCATGTCATAGGCGGACATCGACTTGGCGACGGTGCCGGAGGCGCGGCCGGAGCGGAAGAACCAGGCGACGACTTCCTGGGCGGCGCCGATTTCGGCGAAGGCGCCGTAGGTACTCGGGTCGTGGTTCAGGCGGGCAGCTTTTTGATGGGGGCGCCGGAGGGGGAAGAGGGCAGCACAAACGCGGAACGTCCTGTGCATCCGGTGACGCTGGGAGATTTTCTGCTGGGGCAGACGCCCATCACCCAGGCGCAGAGGGCGGGATGGGAAGGAGATCAGTTCTTTCCGAACCACTCGGGCATAGTACGGGCGAGGGACCAGCCTTCGCCGCGGAGGACGATGCGGGCCGAAGAGGCGCCGAGGGAGCGTTTGGCTTCCGGGAGGAGCATGGGGCGGCCGTTGGGGTGGGCGGGGGAGATGAGTGTCGCTTTGCGGGAGCCGAGGAGGGCGAGGGCGCCGGGGAGGTCGCCGTGGGCGAGGAGGCCGGGGACGACGGCCTGGTCGAGGCCATCGTGGACGGGGGCGGCGACGAGGTCCATGTAGGAGACGATGGAGCGTTCGACGGCGAGTTCGTCGATTTCGGGGGTGAGGGCGGCGGTGAAAACGGCGAGGGGGCCGGCGGCGCCTTTGGCGTAGAGGGTGACGGGGTGGCCGGCGGCGTCGGGGCGGGCGCGGAGGTAGAGGAGCGCGGCCTGTAAGTCGGCGATCTGCATTTCGACTAAGTTGCGGCCGAGTAAGATGGCGCGGGAGGCGAGCTGGTAACTCTGGCGGTACCCGGTGCGGCCGGCGGGCTTGTAACTTTCGCCGAAGCCGCGGGGATCGACGGCGAGGACGAGGGCGCCGGAGTTGGCGAGGGCGGGGAGGTCGGCGTCGGCCTTGCCGAGGGAGGAGACGAAGAGGACGACGCGGTTGGCGGCGGCGGGGGGATGGTAGAGGAGGGCGGGGAGGGTGAGGCCACCTTCGGTGGTTAGTTCGAGCTTTTCGATGCGGAGGGCGTCGCGGTTGATTTCGCCGCGGCCGGTGGCGGAGGCGGGGGCGGGGGCGCCCTTGTAGCCGAGGGCTTTGGCGAGGGTTTCGCGGGTGAGGGCGGGGGGGGGGGCGGCGAGGGTGAGGGCGTATTTGCGGTTGAGGGACTGGACGGTTTCCGAGCCGCCGGAGGTGGCGAGCTGGCCGGTGGGGGTGGCGTAGAGGAGCGACTCCTCTTCGGGGGCGATTTTGGGTTCGGCGCCGTCGATATCGCGGTTCTGGAGGTGTTTGGCGAGGAAGCGGTAGGCGGCTTCGCGGCGGGGCTGGGACCAGCCGTGGGTGTCGTTGTATTCGAAGTAACCGGCGCGGTCGGCCTGGCCGAGTAAGTCGAAGAGGCGCTGGGTTTGTTTGTAAGTGGCGCGGGCGCCATCGATGGGGAAGAAGTCCTGGATGGCGGTGGTCATGAGATAGGGGCGGGGGGCGTTGGCGAGGGCGAAGTCGGTGAAGTCGAGGCCGGAGGAGATGAAGCGGGGGAAGACCTGTTCGGCGTCCTGGGGGCCGGGGCCGGACCAGAGTTCGCGCCAGCGGGTCATGTAGCAGGAGGAGACGACGGCGGCTAGGCGGGGTTCGAGGGCGGCGAGGTAGGCGGCCTGGGTGCCTCCGCCGGAGTTGCCGGCGACGGCGATGCGTTTGGGATCGATTTCGGGGCGGGTGAGGAGGTAGTCGAAAGCCCGGACGCCGTCCCAGGTTTCGTAGCGGGCCATGGTGTGGCCGGTGAGGAGGCACTGGAGTCCGGCCATGGTGTGTTCGCCGGTGCCGATGCCGACGCGGGAGCGGCCGGTGGCGGGGTCGAAGTACTCGCTGCGTTCGCCCTGGCCGGGCGGGTCGAAGGCGAGGACGGCGAAGCCGTGCTTGACGAAGCCGATGAAGGCGGACTGGTAGGTGGCGGAGGCTTTGCCGTTGGCGGAGTGGCCGGCGACGCCGAGGACGGCGGGGAAGGGGCCCTTGCCGGTGGTGGGGAGGTAGAGATTGGCGGTGACGCGGAAGCCGGGCTGGCTTTCTAAGATGACGTTTTCGACCTTGTAGCCGTCGCGGGTGAACGAGCCGGTGACGCGGGCGTTGAGGGGGGATTTCTGTTTGGGGAAGCCGCCGATGAGTTCGAGCATTTTGGCGCGGACGTCGGTCTGGCGGGCGGCGATGGCGTCGCGGGTGACGAGGGCGTTGACGGCCTGTTCGCGGTCGTTCCAATGGGCTTCGGCCTCGCGGGTGAGCCAGGCTTCGAAGGGGCCGGCGTAGTCACCGCCGACGGTGAGCGGGGCGGGGGACTGGGCGAGAGCGGCGAGGGAAAGGGTGGCGAGGGCGAGGGCGCGCATTGCCCCATTTGTACCACTTTCAAGCGATGCGGTGGACGATTTTGACGGCGTCGGGCGGGGCGAAGATGGCCTCTGCGGCGCGGTCGAGGGAGAGGCGGTGGATGAGGGGATGGAGCCAGCGGGGATCGTAGGCCTGGAGCTGGGCGACGGCGGAGGCGAAGTGATCGCGGGAGGCGTTGACGCTGGCGGCGAGGACGTGATTGCCGATGATCATGTCGAAGGTGGGGAGATGGACCTGGGCGGGGCGGGCGCCGAGGAGGAGGACGACGCCGAGGCGGCGGAGGGTGCGCATGGATTCGACGGCGAGGGGGGCGGAGCCGCAGGCTTCGAAGATGATGTCGGCCTGGACGGCGTCGAGGGAGCGGGTGTAGCGGACGCCGTGGGCGGCGAGGAGTTGGGCGCGGAAGGAGTCTTCGGGTTCGCGGGAGAGGACGGTGACGTCGAAGCCGGCGGCGAGGGCGCGCCAGGCGGTGAGGATGCCGATGGGGCCTGCGCCGGGGATGAGGACCGTGCGTGGCTGGGGGGCGTGGAGGCGGAGGGTGATTTCCCAGGCCTTTTCGACGACGGAGGCGGGTTCGACGAGGACGGCGAGGTCGGCGAGCGTGGGGGGGATTTCGACCAGGTCCTTGGGGGAATCGTTGGCGAGTTCGCAGAGATAGCCGTGGAGGCCGAAGATGCCGCGTTCGAGGTAGGCGCCGGTGAGGCAGTTGTCGCGGCGGCCGCGGGCGCACATGGAGCAGCCGGGGGCGCAGTCGCGGCGGACCATGGGGACGACGAGCGTGCCGGCGCCTTCGATTTCGGCGAGGGCTTCGTGGCCGAGGATGAGGGTGGATTCGCCTTCCGGGGGGCGGCCGAACTCGAACTCGGCGAGGCCGCGGTCGGTGCCGCAGATGCCGGACTCGAGGAGGCGGAGGCGGAGTTGGCCGGGAGCGGGGGGCGGGGGTTCGGGGTGGTCGGCGAGGGAGAGGCGGCGCGAGTCGAAGTCGAGTCGGAGGGCGCGCATGGGTTAGCGGCGCGTGGCGACGGCGAAGAGGGTAAGGCCGGGCCAGGGGAGGACGGGGTCGAGGCGGCGCCAGATCCAGATGGTTTTGTCGAAGAGTTTGAGGGTGAAGCGGTTGAGACGAGTGGAGCCGAGGAGTTTGCCGGAGAGGAGCCAGGCGAGCCAGGCGACGGAGTTGAAGCGGCGGATGGAGGTGACTTCGAGGCCGGCGTCGGCGACGAGGCGGCCGACTTCGCCGGCGTCGAAGCGGCGTTTGTGGCCGAGGGTTTTGTCGAGATTGCAGAAGAGGCCCTGGGAGGCGGGGACGATTATGAGGAGCTTACCGCCGGGGGCGAGTTTGGCGGCGAGGTTTTTGACGACGGCGGCGGGGTCGTTGACGAACTCGAGGACGGAGGCGGCGACGACGGTGTTCATTTCGGCGGGGAGGGCGGCGGTGGCGGCGTCGTTTTCGGGGTCGACGTCCTTGACGAGGACGTTGGGAGTACGGAGGAAGCGGTTGCGGAGGGCGTGGAGGTAGAGGGGGTCCTTTTCGACGGCGACGTAGATCTGGCGTTTGCCCATCATGCGGCCGACGAGGTTGCCGATGCCGGCGCCGACCTCGAGGACGCGGTCGCCCAAGTGGGGGCGGAGCATGGAGGTGAGCCAGTTGACGTACTGCGGGGTGCCGGTGATGTTGTGGAGGTGGCCGCGGCCGTAGGGTTCGACGTAGAGGTCGTCGACGAGCCAGAAGTAGACGATGGCGATGAGGGCCTTGATGCCGTCTTTGGGGCCGATTTTCTTGCCTTCCTCGAACGTCCGGCCGTGATAGGAGATGGGCACCTCATAGATCCGCAGCTTGCGCTTGGCCGACTTCATGGTGATTTCGGGTTCGAAGCCGAAGCGGTTGGAGCGGATGGGGATGCTTTTGAGGAGATCGGTGCGGAAGACCTTGTAGCAGGTCTCCATGTCGGTGAGGTTGAGGTTGCAGAACATGTTGGACAGCATGGTGAGCGTCCGGTTCATGAGCGAGTGCCAGTAGGGGAGCACGCGCGTCTGTTCCGCGGTGAGGTAGCGGGAGCCGAAGACGGCGTCGGCGTTGCCGT
>CAYMTH010000461.1:0-4712 GCA_964393235.1 uncultured Solibacteraceae bacterium
GCGTTTCGGGCGCGGTCAGGATTTCGGCCTGGAACGGGTCGGCTTCGAAATCGAGCTCCTGTTTGGCCCACGCGAGGATGCCGACGGGTTCCGGTTCCGGCTCGGGCTCGGGTTCGGGTTCGGGCTCGGTGGGCTCCTCCTTTGTTTTCAACGACATTTGGGAGGATCCCCCGACGAGGCCTTCGCGGCGGACGCGGTAGAGTTCGCGTTCGAGACGCTCGCGCTCGCGGCAGTAGCGGGACAGACGGGAATCCGCCCGCTGGAACTTTTCGAGCACGCCGGCGGCGGCCTCAGCGGCGAGGTTGAGCTTGAGCGGGTCCTTGATGGACGGGTTGCGACGGGCGATTTCGGCGCGCTGCTCGAGGATCAGATCCGTTTTCACCGCTTTGACACGGGTGATTTCCCAGAGGACGTCGAGGAGCTGGTGGACGAGGGCCTCGGCGTGGAAGCCGGAAGGGGCCCAGGTTTCGAGCAGGCGGGCGCGGATGTCCTCGTAGTGTTCGCTGGACTCGCCGGGGAGCGTGACGATGCGGGTGGCGTAGAGGCCGTGGTCGTAACGGGCCGTTTGGCAACGGAAGAGTCCGGCGGCGGTTTTCGGGCCGGTGGATTTGGCGCCGTTGGCGCGGGAAGCGGCGGCGCGCTTTTCGGATTTGAGCGGCATACGGTCTCCTGAAATGCGAAAAGCCCTCGCGGGGCGAGGGCTTTTCGGCGGTTGGTTGGGGACGGATGGGTCCCCTCCATTTCACGGTAGCAGACGAGGCAAGAAAAACGGATCGGCGGCGTTGGTCGGAAATGGGGTTAAGTGTATTGGGGGGAATGAGTTAGGGATTATTTTCGAGAGCTGTGACTTCGTTGCGGCAGTCGGTGCGAGCCACCCGTCCCGACGGCGCGTGCGGTGAAGTCGACTTCATAACGGACGACGCCGGCGCGCCAGGAGGCGGCGAGGAACTCGGGGAAGGTGCTTTGGCCGGCCTGGTCGGCGCGGAGGGCCGCGATGAGGGCCTCGCGGTCGAATTGTGGCACGTCGGCCGCGCCGGTGAGGAGCGGCGCGCCTTGCATGACGACGGGGCCGAGTTCCGTGAAGAACACGCTCTGGCAGGCGGGGAGCGACCAGGTGTTCCGGGTGACTCCGGCCGCGCGGAGCGTTTCGGCCAGATATTGGAGCGGCTATTCGGAGGGCTCGCCGTGAATCCGGTGATGGTTGGCGAGTTTGACGAGGAGATCGCGCAGGAGACGCCGTTCGGGGGGCTTCAGGGGGGCGAAGAAGTCTTCGTCGTTGCGATCGGCGATTTCCGCCAGCCGGGGGACCGCACGGCGGCCGGCGGCGGTGAGGGAGAGGAGTTGGACGCGGTTGTCCTCCGGCTTGATCCGGCTCCGGATCCACTGTTTCGCGAGCAGTTTATCGATGACCTTGGAGATCGCTCCGCGGGTCATGCTTAATGTTTCGGCCAGTTCGCCGGGCGTCGCGTCCGTCCGGTCGTGGAGGTAGCGCAGCGCCACCCACTCGGCGACCGAGGTTTCCCGGGCGTGGAGGGCGCGGGCGAAGTTGCCGGACACCTCGTTTGCGACCTTGCGGAGCCAGTAGCCGAGATGGGCGTCGAGGGGCGAGGGCATCCGGCGCGATTCCGTTTCCATGGAAACCAGTATAGTTTCCGTGGAAACTATAGGCGGGGAGCCTACTTTTCAAAGCCCCGCAGGTAGGGCGTGTCCGGCGGGCGCGCGCCAGTGCTGAATTGGGCTCCCCGCGTGGAGCGGTAGCGGATGTTCATCATCGGCGTTTCGATGCGGCGGCCGACGGCGGAGAAGCGGCCGTTCTCCCAGTTCGATTCCATGTAGTGGTTCGTGATTCCGGTCGACAGGAGCAGCCGTTCGGCATTGAACGGTTCCTTCTTCGTCACCATCATCTCGGTAATCCAGTGCGGTTGGGCGTTCGAGGCGTGATACTGCGCAAAAGGACCGGGCCAGCCGAGCATGGAGATGATCGTTGGCGCGTTCTGTCCCTCGATTTCGCCGGCGTAGGTCCAGCCCACACCGCGGCCCGAAATCACCGCCCCTTTCGTCCCGTCGTTGTATTCGACGATGCACGCATTGGCCTGGGCGTTCTCCTGAAAGGTTCCCGGCTTGAAGTTGAAATTTGCCGCTACGGAATCCAGCAGCTTGCCGGCCCAGGGATTGCGTTCGACCCACTTCCATGTTTCGGCCCCGCCTCTGATGGACTGCACGGACTTGACGCCGGTCTCGCCACCCTTGCGGCGTTCGACGAAGCACTGGAGCACATCGATGCAATGGAAGATGCCGCCCTCATCCGGCGCGGCGCCCACGACGATCGAGTTCTTAATTGGGGTGTCGGCCGCGATCTCGATCTCGGGCTTGCGGAAGTAGACGGGTATGGAGGAGCCGCCGGTCAAAGGGAAATTCAGCTCACGGGATTTATCGAACATCCACTTGGCGTCGTCCCAGTTGTAGGAGAGGTGCTTGTCGTTAAAGACTGGCACCGAGCGCTTGCTCCGCTCGAAAACGCGGATCACCTGCTGATACATCCACCAGCGCGGCAGAAGCCAGTGGCCCTTGAGATCGGTCGGGTAGTTCCCATGTTCGCCGACGATGACAACACCGTCGACGGCGAGTTCCTTGCCGCCCAGAGTGACCGCCTCTCCCACCGTCTTATAGATGGGAATGTTCTTCGCCTGGCACACCTTCTGGCCCAGGCCGCTGGTGTCCAACTGATGGATGTAGACGGAGACGACATCCACCCTCGACGGCATGTGCGCGCCCTGCCACCAGTAGCCGTCCATAAGCTTGCAGATGATCCAGTCCGCATGCGATCCCGGGCCGCCCCAAAAGGTGACGCAGCAGGCGATGCGAGGCCGTCGTTGCGGGGTCTGGGCCATGGCACTGCCGGTGAAACCGGTCAGGGCGGCCATGGCGGATGTTCCGAGCATTTCCCGCCGGGTGGCGAGCGGTTTCGAGCGAATGGGGTGGTTTTCAGTCATGGGAAGGCTCCTTGTGCGGCGGTCTGGCCCTCTACATGGTATCGCCCGACGACTCCCGAGACGCAGACGCCGTACGGGTGGGAGCTTGCTATCCATGTTCGACGAGCCGCCTATCCGGCGTCCGGTCCTTTCTTCTCCGCTGGTTGTGCGGCCACCTCGCCGATCTTCGAGAGGAAGTAGCCCCAGCCGAACGGGTAGTCGCTGATGTCGGTGGTTCTCGAGAAGCCGGCATGCAGTAACGTGACGCGCGTTCCTTCGGGCACCGATTCGAGCTGGAACGAGATGGTCTGGCCGGTCACCGATTCATCGCCGCGCCAGTCGGGCCAGTCGACGACGAGACGCTCGTTTTCGACGAATTCGAGGATCCGGGTGGGGCCGCCCTTCACTTTGCGGCCTTCGACTTCGTACTCCCAGCCGTAGGCGTAGCGTCCGCCCGCGCGGGGCTCGACGGCCGCGACCTTGGAGCCGGCCCAGCGGTTGATGGCGTCGGGCTCGATGAGCGCGCGGAAGACGGCTTCGCGCGGCGCCTGGATGACGATGGTCAGGCGCACTTCGGGGTTCGGGTCCGCGTAGTCGGGGAGACAGATGCCGGCGCCGCCCTCGAGGTGGGCGCCGAGGTTGCCCATGGCCATGCGCCAATGATCGTCGATGAGTTCGCGCTCACGGCCGATGCCGAGGCTGCCGTCGACGGAGTGTTTCAGATGGAGAGCGGTGCCGTCGCCGTTGGCGGAGAGATCGATGGTGACCTCGGTGGAGCAAGGCTCCATGGGCCAGGTGAAATGAAGGCGGCGTCCGGGGTCGACGGCTACCAGTTGCTGGCGCGCGTCGCCGGCCTGGAGGTTCCCGAGCGTGTGCCGGCCCCAGAAGCGGAACGGGCCGCCGGGCTCGAGCCGGATTTCGGCGTGCTCGGCAAACCAGCGCTTCAACTCCGCGGCGTCGGTGAGGGCGGTAAACACGCGCTCCGGCGTCCCGCTCAGGTTTTGTTTGTGTTCGTGCGTCCAACTCATCGGGATGTTTCCTTTCCTTCCACGTAGGCTTTCAGGTCGTGCAGGCGGGCGGCCCAGAAGGTGCGGTAGTTGATCAGCTGGGCGTCGACTGGGGCGAGCCGGTAGATGCGCGACTGCGGGTGACGCCGTTCCTTGACCAACCCGGAGCGCCGGAGCACGCGGAGATGCCGGTCGAGGATTTGGAGGTCAGGCTGTTGCTCTCGTGCCGGACGACTTTCCGTTCCGGGTTGCCATCGCCGTGGTTCGGGGGCGGCCGTCCCGGCCGTTGGCCCGTGATTAGCATTCTCGAGGGGTAAAGAATGTCACCGGTTTGCGGGTGACTCGTTCGACCGACAGGAGCTAAGCCGCGGCAACGTCCACGGTGCCCGCCCAGCTTGAAGGCGGTGGTACCGCCAGGCCCTCCGCCTTCAGCCCTTCGATGTGATATTCGACAGCTTCCCGGATCAGGGATTCCACTTCCTCGCGAGAATCACCCGTGGCGATGACACCGGGCAGATCCGGGACATAAGCGCCCCAGCCGGAGTCACCTTTTTCGTAGATCACGGTATACTTCATGTCCCTATGCTCCTTCCAGATCCGCTGCCTTCAGAATAGCCCGAAGCGTACCAACCGGCACGTCGTTGCTCTGGCGCGTAAAGGGCGGGGGGCAGTGGGACATTCGCGTGGAGGGGACGCGGATGCATCCGGGAGAGTTGCAGGAGTGGACGCGGCA
>CAYMTH010000462.1:0-2976 GCA_964393235.1 uncultured Solibacteraceae bacterium
TTGCGCATGGAAATCTCCAGGTCCGGAGAAGCATAGCGCAAACGGGGGGCGGAAAGGGTCAGGCGGTGGTGAGGCGGGAGATGATATCGGGGCGGGGGAGGATGTCGATGCCGAGGCCGGGGCCGGGGGGGAGGTCGAAGAAGCCGTCGACGGGTTTGGCGAGGGGGCCGACGACGGGGAGATACTCGTCGGCGTAGTGGCGGCGGACGGATTCGGCGATGAAGAGATTGGGGATGGCTGCGGCGAGATGGAGTGTCGCGGCGTGGAGGACGGGGCCGCCGCAGTTGTGCGGGGCGGCGGGGAGATAGTGGGCGTGGGCCATATCCGCGATCTTTTTGGCCTGGGTGAGGCCGCCGCACCAGGCGATGTCCGGCATGACGACGCGGGCGGCACGGTTTTCGAGCAGCTCGCGGTATTGCCAGGTGGTCATGAGGCGTTCGGAGATCGTCAGCGGGAGAGAGGTCGACGACGCCAGTTCGCGGTAGGCCGCCATGTTGTCCTGCGAGAGCATCTCTTCGAGCCACATGGGCCGGTACTCTTCGCAGGCGCGGGCGATCTGGATGGCGGCCGGGAGCGACCAGTAGCCGTGGAACTCCATGGCCACTTCCATGTCGTCACCGAAGCGCTGTTTGATCTGCTTGAGGGGGTCGATGGCCTTCTTGATCTGGTTGGGGGTGATGTAGTTGCCGCCGGTTTCTTTGGCGACGGGGTCGAAGGGCCAGATCTTCATGCCGCGGATGCCGGATTCGAGGAGGCTTTCGGCGAGGCGGACGGGTTCGGTGAGGAACGATATGTGGTCGTAGCAGGTGTTGTAGGTACGGATTTTGGGGCGGGTAGCGCCGCCGAGGAGTTCGTAGGCGGGGACGTTGAGCGCTTTAGCCTTGAGGTCCCAGAGGGCGACGTCGACAGCGGAGATGGCGCGCATTTCGGCGCCGGCCCAGCCGGAGTAGGACACGGCGTCGAACATTTCGGCCCAGAGGTGTTCGATGCGGGAGGGGTCCTGGCCGAGGAGGCGGGGAGCGAGGCGGTCATGCACAACGGCCCCTTCGGAAGCCGGGTGAGGGTACGTCTCGCCCAGGCCGAAGAGGCCGGTGTCGGTATGGATCTTGACCCAGAGCCACTGGATGGGGCCGGCGTGAACGGTGACGCCGGCGCCAAGGTGAAGGGTTTCGATTGCGGTAATCCGCAAGGCTACATGGCGGCCGGCATGGGCAGCGAGGCCTTGCCGAGCGATTTGGTCAGAAGGTCGATGGAGTCGCGCTCGTTGATGGCGCGGGCGATGGACACTTCGGTGATCAGCATGCGGCGGGCGCAGTCGAGCATCTTCTTCTCGCGGAAGGAGAGGGGCTTGGCGGTCTGGAGGATGACCAGTTCCTTGAAGACTTCGGCGAGGCCCATGAGGCCGCCGACGCGCATCTTCTCGGAATTTTCCTTGAAGCGGTCCTTCCAGTCCTGGGTGCGCTTGACTTCGCCGGTGGCGAGGAAGGCGAGCACGCGATTCACCTCGGTCCCTTTGGTGATCTTGCGAAGGCCGACATCGCCGGCATGGCTGAAGGGCACCATGACGGTCATGCTGTTGTAGCTGAGCCGCAACAGGTAGAAGCGCTCGGACTGCGCGCCGAAGTTGCGGGTGCTGATGTTCTCGATCGTACCGACCCCGTGGTTGGGGTAGACTACCTTATCGCCGATGTGGAAGGTCGTGCAGGGACCCATGTTTACACCTTCTGTGAGTTGTTAAATTGCTTCAACCAGAGCGTTAGCTAATAGTAGCCGGGGGATACATTTGTGTCAACCTTAAACGCAACAAAAAGCGCCGCCAAACGGGCTGTAGTCTGAAATCTCCGCCGCTGTAAAACAGGCGTTTTCGGTCCGAATTCGCCTTAATCCAGCCCTCAGTGCCACCATTACGAAGTGAACACCGTTCGGAGGTGGCTACCGCCACCTGGAGGGGGTGGCTACTGCAATGGATTTGTAACCCCTTGATTTGTTTGGGGGATGGGCAGGAGAGGGGGAGGCGGGAATGTCTAGTATTCCGAGGGGGATTAACGGGAATGCCCGGAGCTCCCTTTTCCACCTGATCGGCGGGGAGATCCGGGCATCGTGTTGTTTTGATTCGGGTTAGGCTACCACTACCAGCTAGAGGTACTTCTTGTACCAGTCGAGATAGCGTTTCATGCGGTCGATTTGGAAGGAGGGCTTGGAGATGCCGTGGTTTTCGCCGGGGTAAATAATCAGCTGGGTTTCGGTGCCGACGTTTTTGAGGGCCTGGTACATCTGTTCGGAACCGAGGAGGGGGACGTTGAAGTCCTTGTCGCCGCAGAGGAAGAGGGTGGGCGTTTTGATTTTGTTGGCCTGGAGGAAGGGGTAGGAGATCTTGATCCAGGGTTCGAGGCCGGCGCGCCAGGGGGGGCCGATCTCGTTGTCGTACTGGCGGATGTACTGGTCGTGGCCGTAGAAGGCGAGGGGGAAGGCGACGCCGGCGCCGGAGGTGGCGGCTTTGAAGCGGGTGGTGGTGGCGATTAAGTAGTTGGTCAGGATGCCGCCGTAGGACCAGCCGCCGAGGGCGAGTTTGTCGGGGTCGGCGATGCCGAGGGAGACGGCGTGGTCGACGCCGGCGAGGAGGTCGAGCACCTCTTTGTTGCCCCAGTCTTTGGCGATGGAGACGGTGTACTGCTGGCCGCGGCCGGAGGAGCCGCGGTAGTTGACGTTCAGGACGGCGTAGCCGTGGGCGGCGAAGAGCTGGCGTTCGAACTGGAAGCTGTGCTGGTCCTGGGCGTTGGGGCCGCCGTGGATGCGGAGGAGGAGGGGGTATTTTTTGCCGGGCTCGTATTTGACGGGTTTGGTGAGGAGGGCGTGGGCCTCGTTGCCGTCCTTGGCCTTGAAGCGGAGTTCTTCGGTGGCGGGGAAGATGGTGTCGGCGAGGAGGGCGTCGTTGTCGGTGGTGAGGTCGGTGTCCGTGGCGTGGATGAAGACCTC
>CAYMTH010000462.1:3052-3927 GCA_964393235.1 uncultured Solibacteraceae bacterium
GCCGGGGGTGCCGTCGGGGGAGAAGGCGGGGCGGGAGACGCGGGGGTCGAGGGCGGCGGTGAGGATGGTGGGGGAGCCGCCGGCGGCGGGGATGACGGCGAGGGAGGTCATGTCGTACTCGCCTAGCATGTGGTCGGAGCCTTTGAGGTAGGCGATGAGCTGGCCGTCGGGGGACCAGACGGGGTTGGAGTCCTCGCCTTTAAAGGTAGTTAGCTGGCGGGGGGCGGAGCCGGGTTTGGCGTCGGTGACGTAGATGTCGGAGGTCGGGACGCGGTCCCAATCGGGGGAGTGGTTGGAGACGAAGGCGATGCGGGCGCCGTCGGGGGACCAGACGGGGGAGGCTTCGTCGAAGTCGGTATTGGTGAGGCGCTCGAACTTTTTCGATTCGATATCGAGGATGTGGATGTGGTTGTGCTTTTTCTGGAAGAGGAAGCCGGCGCCGTCGCGTTTGAAGGAATAGCGGTCGATGACGATGGGGCGGGGCTTTTCGCGGTCCTTTTCGGAGAGGTCCTTGATATCGTCCTCTTCGTCACGGAGGAGGACGGCCATGCGTTTGGAGTCCGGGGCCCATTCGAAGGACGAGATGCGGGCTTTAGAATCAGTGAGTTGCTGGGCTTCGCCGCCGCGGCGGTCGATGAGCCAGATTTGGGCTCCTTTGTTTTTGCCGGGACCGGGGCGGGAGGAGAGGAAGGCGAGGTAGCGGCCGTCGGGGGAGAAGCGGGGGGAGGATTCGGATTCGGCGGAGGTGGTGAGGCGGATGTTTTCTTTGCCGTCGGCGGAGACGAGCCAGATGTCGGTATCTCGCTTGTCGGCGGCGGTATCGGTGGTGGTGAGGGTGTAGGCGATCCACTTGCCGTCGGGGGCACAGCGGGGGT
>CAYMTH010000462.1:3937-4712 GCA_964393235.1 uncultured Solibacteraceae bacterium
GCGTGCCCATCGCGCCACCGCGAACGCCGCGGCGCAGCGGAGGGTGGAGGGAAAGGGGGCGGGGGGCGGCCAGGAGGGCGGCCGCGAACCAGAAGAATAGGAGATTCGCGCGTTTCATAGATAGGACGGGTTCGTCAATACTATGATGATGGCTATGGCTTTCGATTCGAAACTTTTCGCGGCGGTGGCCGCCGGTCTGATGCTGGTATCGTGCGGCGGCGGGGGCGGCGGGGAGAAGACCGCGGAAAAGAAGGTCGAGGTGGCGGCGCCGCCGGTGGACGAGGCGTCCGCGGCGACGGTGACGGGGAAGGTGGCGTTTACGGGGACGAAGCCGGCGGCGAAGACGATCAGCATGGACGCGGTGCCGGCGTGCGCGAACCAGTACAAGGGGCCGATTGTGGCCGAGGACACGGTAGTGAACGGGAACGGGACGTTGAAGAACGTGTTCGTTTATGTGAAGGCGGGGCTGCCGTCGCGGCAGTGGGCGGCGCCGAAGGCGGCGGTGCAGCTCGATCAGAAGGGCTGCGTGTATGCGCCGCGGGTGTTGGGGGTGATGGTGGGGCAGGACCTCGAGATTTCCAACAGCGACCCGTCAATGCACAACGTGCATCCGCTGCCGGCGAAGAACAAGGAATGGAACACGTCGCAGGCGCCTAAGGGGGAAAAGATCGTCAAGCAGTTCGACAAAGAAGAGATCAGGGTGCGGTTCAAGTGCAACGTGCATCCGTGGATGGTGGCGTGGGTGGGCGTGGTGTCGCATCCGTTCTTTGCGGTG
>CAYMTH010000463.1:0-209 GCA_964393235.1 uncultured Solibacteraceae bacterium
GCAGGACCACGGGCCAGATCACGAAGGACGAGATCGAGAAGCGCCGTGCGGACCGGTGGAACTTCCTGTTCATCGCCGGCATGTGGTTCCAGGATCTGTTCAACTACGACTTCCGCCGCACCGAGATGTGCATCATCCCGTATGCCACGCAGATGGGCGAGATCTCGTTCTGCGCCTACAACACCGGCATCGGCTGGCGCAACATCATC
>CAYMTH010000463.1:219-3067 GCA_964393235.1 uncultured Solibacteraceae bacterium
GCTCCACAAGCTGGTGCTGAACGAAGAAGACGTGAACCGCGAACGGCAGCACGATCTGGACAACACGGGCATCGCCAAGAACGCGCGTGAAGAAAAGATCAAGGCTCGCGACGAGAAGATGAAGGACGCGGCGAAGAATGCGCAGATGGCGAAGCTGTACCGCCAGCACGTGCTGAAGGAACCGCAGCCGGAAGGCGGGTTCGTGCCGCTCGGCGCGGTGGGCGGGATCGCTCCGGCCGCTCCGAAGAAGACCGAAAAGAACGAAGAAGTCGGTTCGTTCGGCGACTAAGCCGGATTCTCCGCAGGAAAACGAGGCCGCCAGCTTCCGCTGGCGGCCTTTTTCATTTGCTTTCTACAGTCCTCCGGGCGGCGTGCCGATAAAGCGGATAGGACATGCTACGCAAGGTAATGGCAATACTGCTGGCGGCCGAAGGGGTGATTCTCGGACTGGCCGGGGTGATGCCGGGGTTGGAGGAGTGGCTGGGACCGCAGTTGCGGGAGCAACTGGCGTTTCTGTCGCCATCGCTGGCGGCGGGGCCGTGGGGCGAATTTGGCGTCCTGCAGCGCGTTCTGGGGATGTTTGGCGCCGTTTGCCTGATCGGCGGATGGGCCGTGATAAGGCGCCGGACGTGGGGCCGGTGGGTGGCCATTGCCGCCTCGGTCGGCAACGTGCCGCTGTTCCCGTTTCTGACGGTGCTGGGTGTGGTGGGTTTGTATGCCTTCGGGCGGCCGTTTGCCGTACCGGCCGAAGACACGGCAGCGGCGGAGGCTCCGGTCGAGGAGGAGGGCGTTCCGGCCGAAAGGCCAGCGCCGTTCTCGCACGCGCTGCTGATTCTCGGCAGCCTGGTATTGGTGCTGGCGTTCGCGCAGGCGTTGCGGGAGTTCGCGCGGTCGTGGGGACTGCCCGCCGATGGCGCGCGGCAGGTGGGATTTCTGTGGATTCTGGCGGGACAACTCGGATTTCTGGCGGTTCATGAACTGGGACACCTGGCGGCCGCGTGGGCGCTGGGCTTTTATTTCCGCGAGATCTCCTTTGGCCCGGTGGCGCTGGTAGAGCGTCCGGGGGGCAGTTGGGGGTGGGAACTGCGGTGGCCGCGGATGCTGGAGACCGATGCCTACCGCCGGGCGATCCCGCGGGACACGGCCGAGTTGCGGCTGAACTGGATGTTCGTCGTGGCGGCTGGACCGGCGGCGTCGCTACTGGTCGCGCTGACCGGTTTCCTGGGGCTGCTGCGGCTGATTGGAACGCCCGAAAGCGCGCACTGGGAATGGGCCGCCTACCTGACCGCGCTCGGACTGGCCGATTTCGCGGTCAACCTGATTCCGCTTGCCGGGACCGACGGGGCGCTGTTGATGCACACGCTGCTGCGTACCCGGCGCGGGCGCGGCTATCTGGCCGGCCTGGAGGCAGCGCTGTTGAACGATCAGGCCGAGCGGCACGGCAGCCAGATGGCGCCGGCGCGGCTGGAAGAAACGCGGCAGCAGGCGCTGGCGCAATTGGAGAAGAAACCCGACGTCACTCCTTACGAGAAGGCCGTGCAGCGGATGGAAGTGGCGGCGGCGGCGTTGCGGAACCGGCATCCCGACGGCGCGGCCGACGCGCTGAGCGAAGCCGAACAGATCCTGCGTGGGTTGACCGGCGTACCGGACCGGATCTGGTTCCGCTACTGGTTTCATCGCTATGAATGTGCGATGGCGCTGCGACAGTACACTTCGGCGGCCGAAGCACGGGAACGCGCACTCGAACTGGCGCGGGCGACCGAACGGGAACATCTCGACTGGGACGATCTAGTCCCGATCCGGCTCGCCTGTGCCCGGCTCTGGCTTTCCGAAGGCGATACAGCCGCGGCCGAGCGGACGATTCGGGAGACCCGCGAAGCCTGCCCGGACCGGCGGGATCTGACGGCGCACGCCGCCGAACTGCTCGCCGTGGAAACCGAGTGCCGCCTGCACACAGGCCACGCCGATGAGGCCGCCGAGTTATGGAACGCGGCCGGCGAAGTGGCCGGGGCGCTGCCGTCGCCACGAAAAGAGGCGGCCTTCGAGTTGCTGGCGCAGTCGGCGATCCGGATCGGCCGGAGCGGGGGCTGCGAGTTTGCCTCCACGGCTTTCGAGGAGGCCGTCGCCGTGTTGCAGGGAGCCGGCGCCGCCGAGGTCGCGGCCGAATACCGGGCCGCGTGGGCCGAAGCACTTTATGAAAACGGGGCGCTCGAGGCGGCGAAAGAGGCCTTGGACGACGTGGCCGCGGTGGAAAAACGGCTCACGCTCGAGGTGGAATCCCTGCGCGCCAGGCTTTTACTGGCTGAAGACCGGCCGCAGGACGCCGTCGCCACGCTGACGCCCGTTCTGCGCAACGAGGAATCGGCCGAGGGGCGAAACGAACTGGTGGACCGGGCGCGCGGGCGCGCGCTGCGGGCCTGGGCGCTCTACCGCAGCGGCGACAACATCGAGGCGGTGGAGGAGGCTCGCCGGGCCTGTGACCTGCTGATGCCGGACGAGCACCCCGATGCGGCGCCCGCGCTGTTGACGCTCGCCATGGCCGTGGCGGGTGAGCAGCGGGAATTGGCCGAGGCCTATGCCGCCGAAGGCGGACGGCTGATTCAGGACTCAAACCTGTTCACGGTGCAGACCAAGTACAGCCGGCTCACCGATCTGGCGCGCGCCGCGGTGCAGGTCAACCGCAAGGACTGGGCCAAGCACTTCCTGGAACTGGCCAACCAGCACCATTAAGAAACCGGCCCGGCAAAACGAAAAGGGCGGCTCCGGCGAGCCGCCCTTCAGTATTTCTTTCAGCCGGATTCGGTCAGCCGCCCTTCTTGTCGGCGAACAGGATCGATTTGCCCGGGAG
>CAYMTH010000463.1:3077-3467 GCA_964393235.1 uncultured Solibacteraceae bacterium
TAATCGACTTCCCGCTCTTCGCGGCCGCCTTAACCGGCTGGCGGTCCATCATCTGGGAGGCGAGGCGGTGGAACTCGTGACCGAGCTCGGACTTCGAGTCGGCCGGCTTGCCCGCCGTCAGGGCGCGGCTAACGCCCTGATAGTCGTTCGGAATCGTCGCCACCACAGGCAGGCCGAGCAAGTCTTCGATCTGTTTCACCGAGATCGGGGCGCGTTTCTGCGACCGGTTGAGGATCAGCTGGATCCGGTCGCCGAGGTCGAGCTGCCGCAGGTAGTGGTAGCGCTCCCGGGCCAGGTGCAGCGAGGCGATCTCGGGCGTCGTGACCAGGAATACCCGCCGCGATTCCTGCATGATTTCGATGGAGTATTTCTCCATGTTTCCCGACAGGT
>CAYMTH010000463.1:3477-4712 GCA_964393235.1 uncultured Solibacteraceae bacterium
AAACGGTCTGATAGTTCCGCCGCGCGAAATCGACGATGCTGCGCACCTGCGGACCTTCGATGCGATAGCCGGGGTTGAGGCGGCCGGAGTGCAACACATCCATATGGCCAATTGTGGTGACCAGCTGCGGCCACAGCGTTTCATCCAGCTTGAAGGCGTTCTCGGCCGCGTCGACGATCGAATACTCGTTGTCGAGCTTGAGCATGAAACGCTGCATGCCGCTGTTGAGGTCGAGATCGATCAGCAGCGTCTTCGTATTCGGCAGCCGCGAGCACGCCCAGGCCGAGTTCATCGCCGTCGTCGACGTCCCGACGCCCGGCTTGGAGGGCAGGAATGAGTAGATGTACTCGGATTCAAACGGCCGCAGCGGCTTTCGTTCGAGATTCTCCTTCACCCGTGTGACCGCATCGCTCAACTCCGCCGCCCCGAACGGGGCCGAGAGATACTCGCGAATGCCGACCCGCATCAGCGCGATGAGCGCCTGCGGATCGGTGTTGGAGCCAAACGTGACAACCTGCATTCCGGAGATCGCCGATTCGATCAGGTTCGCCGTCTCAAAGGCGGCGTCCATGTCCTGCAGGCCAAGAAAGATGACCTGAGGCGAGTGGGCGCGCAGGGTGCGGCCCAGTTCCACGGAATTCGGATACCGGTCCAACCAACGGACCACACCGATTCCGGAAACCTCCGGAATCACATCCTGCAGTTCCTCCGAGAGCAGTTCATCCGGACTGATAATAATGGCTCGAAGCATTCGTCTCTCTTTCTGTCTCCGCGGCTGATTCCCCAGCTCGAATGCGGAGCCCCAGATTTGGCGGGATCTCGCCGGCGAGCTTGTACAATCTCGACCGAGGAGCTTCCTACTTCTTTATCGGCAGTCCCCCCTCAAACTTTAGGTGTTAACCCTGAACCTTTATCAGGGCATACCCGTCACGGTCCCGCAGACCGCGGCGGGGTAAGATGGTGGCGCGATGAACACTTTTTCTGTAACCTGCCCGTGCTGCGGAGCCGAACTGGTGATCGACCCCGAAACCCGCGCGGTCATCCACCACGCTGAGGCCCGGGCGGCGGCCCCGATTACGGATCTGGCGGCCGAGGTGAAACGCCTGCAGAGCGCCGGCGCCGAGCGCGAGCAGGCCTTCCAGCGATCGCTCGCGGCCGAGCGCAGCCGCGAAGGCCAGATGGACAAAAAGTTCGACGAACTGCTGCGCCGGGCCAAGCAATCGCCCGGCGGCCGG
>CAYMTH010000464.1:0-292 GCA_964393235.1 uncultured Solibacteraceae bacterium
CGACGTCCTGCTGGTGATGGACTCGGTGACGCGCCTGGCGATGGCACAGCGCGAGATCGGCCTCGCCGCCGGGGAACCACCGAGCCAGAAGGGCTACCCGCCGTCGGTCTTTAACCTGCTGCCGCGGATCTTTGAAAGAGCCGGGAACTTCGAGGGCGGGTCGATCACCGGCTTCTTCACGGTTCTCGTCGAAGGCGACGACTTCAACGAGCCGATCTGCGACGCGGTGCGCGGGATTCTGGACGGGCACATCATCCTCTCGCGGGAACTCGGCGCGGCCGGGCACTACCCG
>CAYMTH010000464.1:302-4053 GCA_964393235.1 uncultured Solibacteraceae bacterium
ACATTCTGCAGTCCGTCAGCCGGCTTTCGTCCGCCGTCTCGACGCCAGAGCAGAAGGAGGCGAGCCGGAAGATCCGGGAGTCGATGGCCGCCTTCCGGCGGTCGGAGGATCTGATCAATCTGGGCGCCTACGCCGCCGGGTCGAATCCAGTAATCGACGCCGCGATCCGCACCCGCCCGCAACTGGAGGCTTTTCTCAAGCAGGACGCCGGCCTGAAGGTATCCCGCGAGGAGACCCTCCATTCCCTCCAACATCTTGCCGGAGGCCTCTAAGCCATGCGCCGTTTCCGCTTTTCCCTCGAAGTCGCACTCCATGTCCGCGATCGCGCGGTGGAGGCCGCCGAGATCGCCGTCCGTCAGGTCCACGGCGAACTGCTCGCCAACCAGGACCGCCAGCGGCGGCTGGCCGACGAGGTCCGGACGGAAGAGGAATCGGTGCGGGCGGCGCCGGTGAACCCGGACGATTTCGCCGCGCTGGGGCGTTACCGCATGGCGGCGCGCCGGCAGGCGATGCGCCTGACGCGGGAGGCGGCCGCGATTCAGGGCCGCCTGGCCGAAAAGCAACAGGTGCTGCAGAAAGCCGAACGGGACCGGACGCTTCTCGTACGGCTGAAGGAGAAGGCCCAGTCCCGTTGGGATAAGGAGTTTGAAAAAGAGCAGCAGCAGTTAGCCGAGGAGGCGTACCTGAGCCGCTGGCACAGCGGGCACGGCTAGCGCTTCTGCCGCACCTGGACGTGCAGTTCGCGCAGGTTCTTGTCCGGGACCGGACTCGGGGCGTCGCACATGAGGTCGGTGCCCTTGGCGGTCTTCGGGAACGGGATGACGTCGCGGAGCGACTTCTCGCCGGCGAGGATCATCACCAGCCGGTCGAGGCCGAGCGCGATGCCACCGTGCGGCGGAGCGCCGTACTCGAGCGCCTCAAGCAGGAAGCCGAACTTCGTCTGCGCTTCCTCCATCGAGAGGCCGAGCGCGCTGAAGACGGCCGACTGCACGTCGCGCCGGTGAATACGGATCGACCCGGAGCCGAGTTCGGTGCCGTTGAGCACGATGTCGTAGCTCTTGGCGCGGCACCGGGCGGGGTCGGCGGTCAGCTTGTCGATGTCCTCGTCGTGCACCGAAGTGAACGGATGATGCGCGGCCACCCAGCGCTCGTCCTCGTCGTTCCATTCGAACATCGGGAAGTCGACGACCCAAAGGAACTTGAAGACAGTCGGGTCGAGCAGCTTGTGGCGATCGTTGAACTTCTGGGCGGCGAACAGGCGGAGCTGGCCGGCGGCCTGCAGGACGGTTTCCTCGGGGCGGTGGCCCTTCGGTTCGCCGACCCAGCCGGCGAGGATGAGCAGGTCGTTTTCGCCGGCGCCGGTGCGTTCGCGCACCTTCGCCATCGGCTCGGGGGCGTCGCGTTCCAGACGCTTCATGTCGTCGAACACGCGCAGTCCGCGCTCCTGGCCGAACGCCTTGAGTTCGTCGCGCTCCTTGCGGGAGGGCGCGCCGGTGTTGGGGACCACGATGGCCACGAGCGGCAGGCCGGGGGTGGCGAAGTTCGGGTCCTCGGGGAACAGGTCCTCGACGCAGTAGAACGGCGGGATGCGCATGTCCGGCTTGTCGATGCCGTAGCTGCGCATCGCCTGGGCGTAGGTCATGCGGGGGAAGGGCGCCTGCACTTCGAAGCCGGCGACCTGGAGCACTTTGACCAGCAGCGGTTCGATGACCGAGAAGATGGTTTCCTGCTGCGGGAAGCTCATCTCGAGGTCGATCTGGGTGAACTCGTACTGGCGGTCGGCGCGGAGGTCCTCGTCGCGGAAGCAGCGCACGATCTGGAAGTAGCGTTCAAAGCCGCTGATCATGAGGAGTTGCTTGAAGATCTGCGGCGACTGCGGCAGGGCGTAGAACTCGCCCGGGTACATGCGGCTGGGCACGAGGAAGTCGCGCGCGCCTTCGGGGGTCGACTTCGTCAGGAACGGCGTCTCGATTTCGAGGAATCCGAGGCTGTCGAGCACCTCGCGGACGGCCAGCGACATCTTGGCGCGCAGCATGATGTTCTTCTGCATGCGCGGCCGGCGCAGGTCGACGTAGCGGTACTTGAGCCGGGCGTCCTCGTTCACGTCGACGTTGTCTTCCATCGGGAACGGCGGGGTGCGGCTCTCGTTGAGGATCCAGATCTTGTCCGCCACCACTTCCACTTCGCCCGTCGGGATATTCGGATTGATGGTCTCCGGGGTGCGCAGCTTGACGACACCTTCGACGGCGATCACGTATTCGGACCGCAGCATGTCGGCCTTGTCGTGCAGTTCCGCGAACTTCTCGTCCGAGTGGAAGACGATCTGCGATACGCCGTCGCGGTCGCGCAGGTGGATGAAGATCACCCCGCCGAGGTCGCGGCGCCGGTGCACCCAGCCCATCAATAACGCGCGGGAGCCATTGTCGGCGGCGCGCAGCTGTCCGCACGTGTGCGTGCGGCGGAGATCTCCGAGGAAATCCAGAGGTACTTGTTCTGGCATGACGTGTTTGTAAGGTGAGAAGACTGGCTTCCTGGCGGGAACGTGCGAAAAAGCCTATCCGTTAATTATACCGAGCAATTCCTCTTCGGCGACGGCGCGCTGCTCGCCGGAGGTCATATCTTTCAAGCCGAAACGGCCGGTGGCGAGCTCGTCGTCGCCGATCAGCAGGGCGTAGCGCGCGCCGGCCTTGTTGGCGAGCTCCATCAGGCGCTTCATTTTCGCCGGGGCGTGGACCTCGACGGCGACGCCGGCGGCGCGCAGGGCGCGGCCGATGAGGGCGCCTTTGCGGAACGCCGCCTCCGTCATCGGGGCGACAAACAGCGGCAGCGACGGCGCCGCGGGCTTCCTCGCCCGCCATGATGAGGCGGTCCTCGCCGATCGAGAAGCCGATGCCGGGCGCGGGCACCTTCGAGCCGAGCGACTCGGCGAGCCCGTTGTAGCGGCCGCCGCCGCAGATGGCATTCTGCGCGCCGAGCGCGCCGTGGAGAAACTCGAAGGTCGTGTGCGTGTAGTAGTCGAGCCCGCGCACGAGGCGGGGAGTGATTTCGTAGGCGATGCCGCGGTCGTCGAGGTAGCGGCAGACGGCGGCGAAGTGGTCGCGGCAGGCGTCGTTCAGGTACTCGTGGATGCTGGGCAGCTTTTCGACGATGGGCTGGTCCTGCGGGTCCTTGGAGTCGAGGACGCGGAGGGGGTTGGTGACGGCCCGGCGCTGCGAGTCGGCCGAGAGCTCGTTCATGTGGCCTTCGAGGTCGGCGCGGAGGCGGGCCAGGTAGCGGGCGCGGGATTCGGGATCGCCGACGGAGTTGATGAGCAGGCGGGCGCCCTTGACGCCGTTGGACTGCAGCAGCGTGTCGACGAGCTCGATCACTTCGGCATCGACGGTGGGCGAGTCCGAACCGATCCACTCGGCGCCGATCTGGGAGAACTGGCGGTAGCGGCCTTTCTGCGGGCGTTCGCGGCGGAACATGGGCCCGATGTAGAAGAGCTTCTTCACGCCGGGGATCTGGTCCATGCGGTGTTCGATGTAGGCGCGGATGACGCTGGCGGTGTTTTCCGGGCGCAGGGTCAGCGACGTGCCGTCGCGGTCGTCGAAGGAGTACATCTCCTTCGAGACGATGTCGGTCTCCTCGCCGACACCGCGCGAAAACAGCGACGTTTCCTCAAAAATCGGCGTGCGGATCTCCTGCACGTTGAACGTGCGGAACACCCGCCGGGCGGTTTCTTCCACTTCGTTCCAGACCGCGGAGGCGG
>CAYMTH010000464.1:4063-4711 GCA_964393235.1 uncultured Solibacteraceae bacterium
GGATATCTCGTGTGCCTTTAACAGCGCGAATCATTTCGTTTTCAAATCCTAGACGGCGGGTTCGTTCTTGTACTTTTCGCGCAGTTCGACGTAATGCTGCGCGTTCACCCGGAACCGTTCCTGTTCTTCCGGCGTCACCTCGCGGCGTACCTTGGCCGGCACGCCCATCGCGAGCGAGCCGGGCGGGATCGCCATGCCCTCGGGCACCAGCGCGCCGGCGGCGATCACCGAGCCCTTGCCGATCACCGCGCCGTTCAACACCACGGCGCCGATGCCGATCAGGCAGTCGTCCTCGACCACGCAGCCGTGAAGCACCACCGAATGACCGACCGTGACGCGGTCGCCGACGGTGAGCGAGAACTTGTGTTCCTCGACGTGGAGCACGGAGCCGTCCTGCACGTTGGTCTCGTCGCCGATGCGGATGGAGTGGACGTCGCCGCGGATGGTGACGTTCGGCCAGACGCTCGAGCGTTGGCCGATGACGACGTCGCCGATCACGACGGCCGTCGGGTCCACCCACGCCGACGGGGCGATGCGCGGGGTAATGCCTTGGAAGGAGCGAATCATAAGCCGAAACCTCCTATTATCCAACGGCTAGGGGGCGAACCGGTACCCCTTCCCGCGGATCGTGTGGATGTGTTTCGGATT
>CAYMTH010000465.1:0-685 GCA_964393235.1 uncultured Solibacteraceae bacterium
GCCCTCCCCGCCGTCGAGCGCCTCGGCCTCGGCGCCGAACGCCGCCTGCACCAGGTTCCCGTCGCCGGCTATCTTCGCACCGCCGCCCGGGTCCAGCGCCGTGCCCCCCGCCCCGCCCTCGCCGAGGAAATGTTCACGGTGATCCAGAACACACGCGGCTGGAGTCTCGACGGCAACGCCTCCGCCCCCGGCACCCCACTCCTCGACGAAGCCCGCCAGCTCGAAAGCCGTCTCCTCGCCGGCGACGCCTCCGCCACCGCCCGCCTCCGTTCCGTCCGCGCCGCCATCGTCGAGCAAACCGCGGCCGCCGGATCCCCCACCGGCGACGCCACCACCCTCGCACCACCCGCGCCGGACGAAGCGATTCTGACCTTCTGGCTCCACAACGAAGGCTCCTGGCTCTGGCTCTGGACCCCCACCGGCCTCCGCACCGCCTCCCTCCCCCCCAAAGCGGAACTCCGCGCCGCCGCCGCCAGTTTCACCGCCGCCGTCGCCCGCGATGGGCCCGGCGCCACCGCCCTCGGCCATCAACTCCGCTCCGCCCTCCTCGGCGGCCTCGAACACGAAGCCCTCTCCGCCGCCCGCTGGATTATCGTCGCCGACGACTCGCTCTTCGACGTCCCCTTCGCCGCCCTCCCCTCCCCCTCCGGCCGCTTCCTCATCGAAACCACCGGGATCAGCCTCA
>CAYMTH010000465.1:695-4700 GCA_964393235.1 uncultured Solibacteraceae bacterium
CCGCCCCGCCGCTCCCCCCGCCGCCAAACGCTTCTTCGCCCTCGCCGACCCCATCTTCAACCCCGCCGACGAACGCCGCGAACAGCCCTGGGCCGCCCTCCGCCGCGTCCACGCCGCCCACGACTCCGCTCTCCTCCCACGCCTCCCCGGTACCCGCCAGGAAGCCGAATCCGCCCGCTCCGTCTGGCGCCAGGCCGGCTTCCAGACAGCCCTCTATACCGGCCCCGAAGCCGGTGAAAACGCCGTCCTCGACCGCCTCTCCGGCTGGCAGCCCGGCATCGTCCACATTGCCACCCATACCGCCTTCCCCCCGGGTGACCCCGCCCGTCCCCGTATCGCCCTGTCCCTGCACCCCGACGGCAGCCCTGGCCTGCTCGCCGCCGAGGACATCGCCGCCCTCCGCCTCAACTCCGACCTCGTCGTCATGAGCGCCTGCCGGTCCGCCGGCGCCGACGCCCCGGCCGGCGTAGGCCTCCTGGGCTTAACCCGATCCTGGCTCACCGCCGGCTCCCGCCAGGTCCTTGCCACCCTCTGGCCCGTCGGCGACGAGGCCACGGCGTTCTTCCACTCTTTCCACGGACACCTCGCCGCCGGCGGCAACCCCGCCGCCGGCGCCCCGTCCGCACTGCGACAGGCCCAACTGGCCGCCCTCCGCGCCGGAGGCCCCCTCGCCTCCCCACGTCATTGGGCTGGCTACCTCGTCCTGTCGAGAAGGTGAGTATTTTCAACATGTTGTCGTTTACTGACGACGGGGCGCTCGACCAGGCCCCGCACTCCGAAGACCCCCTCAACCACCCCGCCGCCGAGTGGACCGAACTCGTAGATAGCATCCGCGCCGGGGACCAGGACGCTATGTCCAGGCTTTACAACACTTTCGGAAGAGGCGTCCGGTTTTACCTCGCGCGCCAGCTCGGCGCGCAGGATATCGACGATAAGGTGCACGATACGTTTCTGATCGTGCTCGGCGCCATTCAGCGCGGCGAACTTCGTGACCCGGAACGACTTATGGGTTTCGTGCGCACGGTGGTGCGGCGCCTGGTGGCCAATCACATCGACCGGATGGTAGAAGAAAGGAAAGAAAGATCCGACTACGAAGAGGGTTTTCTGGCCGCAGATGACCGCGCAAACCCCGAAAAAGATGCGCTAAAACACGAAAAAGTGGCCCTGATGGAGCAGGTTTTGCACACGATTTCGCGCCGGGATCGCGAGATTCTGACCCGTTTCTACCTCTCCGAACAGAGCCAGGAGCAGATCTGCCGCGAGATGGGACTGAACGAGACCCAGTTCCGCCTCCTGAAATCCCGGGCCAAAGCCCGTTTCGCCGAGATCGGGCGGCGTCGCCTGGAAAAGAATTCGGCGTCCGAAAACATTTCTTTGAGAAAAAGTGCCGGTTCCGACCACTAGAACTATGAGGGCAAAGGAATGCCCGGGATGATGAACAGGATTACAGTCGGATTTTCACTCGAGGAGTTACGGATGGCCGGAGCAAAGAAGGCACATCCCGGAGAAGAAGTGTGGGAGCGGTACGCTCTGGGACGGCTCGAAGAGCCGGAATTAGGAAAGGCGGAAGAGCACCTGCTGGTCTGTGCGGAATGCCAGGAGGCGCTCGATGAGGCAACCGAATATGTCGCGGTGATGCGGGCGGCCGCGCGGCGCGTGGAAGCCGTCGAGCGGGCAGCACAGCCGAAGCGGAAGTGGTTTGTCTGGAACTGGTTGCCGATGCCGGCGCTGGCCGGGGCGTGCGCCGTCCTGCTGGCCGTGCTGCTATGGGCGCCGTGGCGCGGGAGCGCGCCCGGAATGCCGGGCGAATGGCGCACGGTGGAACTGGAGACGCTGCGCGGGGGCGAGAGCGCCGCCGCGGGCGCCAGCGCGGGCTACGGGCTCGCACTGCGGCTCGATACGACCGGCCTCGCGCCGGATGGGCTGACCGGGCAGATCGTCGCCGCCGACGGAGCCGAGATTGCCGCCGGTCCGGTCACCTGGACCGGGGGGAAGGCCGAACTGCGGCACGCCATGGGTCTCGAGCCCGGGCAGTACTGGTTGCGGCTGAAACGGAACGGCGAAACGGTGCGCGAGTACTCGCTGCCGGGCGGGCCGCGCTAGGAGACCCGGCGCTTGAGTTTGGCGATGGTGAACTTGGCCGTCTCGGCGACGGCCATCACCGTCATCACGCCGGCTTGCACGGGATCGGTGACGACGAGGTCGGCTGCGTCCGGGACGCTGCCGGCCATGTTCAGACTGACGACAAGCAGCCCCTGTTCGCGGACGTCGCGGACGGCCTGCTCGATTTCGCCGCCCATGAGGGAACCGGCCAGGACGAGGGCCTTGGCGCGAGGGAGGCGTGCGACGGCGCGGACCGCCTCGGCGAGCGGCTTTTCGCCGACCAGCGGGATCGTATCCACAGAGATGTGCTCGCCGCGGATGTTGTGCCGGTCGGCCTCCGAGATGGCCCCGATGGCGACCTGGCCGACCTGCGCCCCGCCGCCCATGATGATGATCCGCTTGCCGTAAATCTTCTGCATCGAGTTGACGGTGCGCACCTCGCGCACGACGGGCAGGGCGCGCAGTTCATCGAGCATGGGGCCGGCCGGCCCGGCGAGTTCCACCTCGAAATACGTCCGGGAACTGGGGTGGGACTCCATGATCTGCACCGACGTGATGTCGCCGCCGTGGCGGGCGATGACCCCGGTCAACTGGTGCAGAAACCCGGGACCGGCCTCGCCAATCACTTCAAACGCAGCGCGGTCGCGGGTTTCGTCGAGCACGGCTATTTCACCTCGTATTTTTCGAGAATGCTGTCCCAGATGCCCTGGGCGGCGAGAATCATTTCGACGACTTCGCGGACGGCGCCCTGGCCGCCCTTGGCCTCGGTGACGTGATGGGCGGCGGACTTCACCTCGGGCCGCGCGTTATGGGTGGCGATGGCCAGCCCGACGCGGCGGAAGATGACGACGTCGGTGAGGTCGTCGCCGATGTAGGCGATCTCTTCGGGAGCCACCTTGGCGTCGGCCATGATCTCTTCGAGGATCGGGATCTTTTCGATGTGGCCCTGATAGATGTAGGACATCTTGCACTGCTTGGCGCGGATTTCGGTGGCGGGAGAGACGCGGCCGCTGATGACGCCGGTCTTGATGCCGTTCCAGCTGAGCCACTGGAGGGCGATGCCGTCCTGGGAATCGAAGCCTTTGGTTTCGGCGAAGCCGCCCTGGCCGTCCGGAACGTTCCAGAGCGTGCCGTCGGTCATGACTCCGTCGACGTCCATGAGCAGCAGTTTTACCTTGGCGGCGCGATCGATCAGGTTCAAAACAGAAGTCTCCTCTACAATAAAATCCGGTGCTCGAACGAATCGAGAGTACGATCTCCCGTTATAACATGATCCCCCCGGAAATCCGCCTCGGCGTGGCGGTTTCGGGCGGCGCGGATTCCGTGTTTTTGTTGCGCTTTCTGGCCGCGCGCGGGAAGAACCCGCTCACCGTTCTGCACGTCGACCACGGGCTGCGGGGCGCCGAATCGGACGCCGACGCCGCCTTCACCCGAGCGCTGGCCGCCGAGTTGGGCGCCGGCTACCGGGAGCACCGCATGGGGCCCGCGCGCGGGAACCTGGAACAGTTCTGCCGGCGGGAGCGGCTCGCCTTCTTTTCCGCCGCGATCCGGGAGGGCATCGTCGACCGCGTGGCCACCGGGCACACCGCCTCCGACCAGGCCGAGACCGTCCTGATGCGGCTGCTGCGCGGCGCGGGCACGACGGGCCTGCGCGGCGTCCTGCCGGTGATGCGCGAGGGGCTGGTGCGCCCCCTGCTGGCGGTGAGCCGGGCGGAGATCCGGGAGTGGCTGGCGGCGCGCGGGTTCGCCTGGCGCGAGGACGCGTCGAACGAGACGGCGCCGTATCTGCGCAACCGGGTGCGGGCGGCGCTGCGGGCGCTGGCGCCGGAGAGCGAGGCGGCGCTGGGGCGGGTGGCCGAACTGGCGGCGCTCGACGAGGAGTACTGGGCGGCGCAGGTGGAA
>CAYMTH010000466.1:0-4692 GCA_964393235.1 uncultured Solibacteraceae bacterium
GGCGACGACGATGTCGACGACCTCGACGCGCCGGCCTCGGGCGAAGAAGATCCCCGCTACCAGGACGCCGTCCGCGCCGTCTGCGAACTCGGCAAGGCGTCGACCTCGGTGCTCCAGCGCCGCCTCCGCCTCGGCTACGGCCGCGCCGCCCGCATCCTCGACATGATGTACCGCGACGGCATCATCGGGCCCCCCGATGGCTCGCGCCCCCGCGAAGTCCTCAAACGGCCCGACTGGCTCGATGAAATCAACGACGACGAGGAGTAAGCTGTTTGCATGCGTATTCTCCTCTGTACCCTGTTGACGAGCCTCGCCCTGTCCGCGGCCGACCCGATCACCGCCGCCTTCAAGGCCCGCTTCCAGACGCAAAAACTGAACTTCACCGAGTCCGCCGAAGCGATGCCCGAAGAGCACATGGCCTTCCGCCTGACGCCCGATCAGCGCTCCTTCGGCGACTGGCTGGAACACACCGCCGACATGAGCTACCGGATGTGTTCGCAGATCGTCGGACAGCCCGCGCCTAAGGATACGGGCGTGAATGGTGTGCAAAATAGGGGCAAAAACGCGATAAAAACGGCGATAAATGGCGCGTTTTCGCACTGTGAGAAGGTGTTTGAGGGGTTGAATGACGCCAAAGCGCTCGAGGAAGTACAGGTGGGAAACCGCAAACTGCCCGCCGTCGACGTCATGTTCAGCCTGATCGCGAACCTCAACGCCCACTACGGGAATATGGTGGGGTACATGCGGGTGAAGGGCGTCGTGCCGCCCTCCACCGCGCGTACCAGCCGTGCTAACGCTAAGAAAAAGTGAGACTTACGGATTCGACTGGGCCGGCAGACGCACCACGGTGAACTGCACCAGCCGCAGCGTCTCGCCCAACCCGGTGACGTTGCCCTCAAAGGCCACCGTCACCGCCCCGGACCAGTTTTCCGCGCTCCCTTCCACAAACCCGGCCGTGAAGCCGGACGATCCACGCGAAGCGCCGTCGATGACGGCGCTTGCGTCGTATAGGGCCACTTCTCCCTTTTGATCCAACAGGTTAGATGCATCCGTGACCGTCGCCGCCCCGTGCGTCCCGGCGCCCCAGCGCCACCGGACCGTATACCCGGTCGCGCCCGTATACGCCCAACTCGCCCGGATCTGCAGCCGGTCGCCGGCCTTCAGCAGCCCGGCCGGCACCGTGCACGACCCGAACAGCACCGACGCCTGCGATTCCGAACTGGCGCCGTTGGCCGCGCAGATCACCTGAGGAACCGCGTGCACCTGCCCGCCTTCGACCGACCGCCGCGCCTTCACCGACGTGTTGTACCAGGCGTCGCCGTCGGCCCGGACCGACGGGTCCGCCGCCGTGCCGGACTCCCGCCACGCCGCCAGTTGCGCGGACGACGCGGTTTCGATCGACTTGGCCGCCAGCACGCCGTCCGCGCCAATGCTGGCCTGCTCGACGCCCGCGCTGTTCTGCCAGACCTGCAGCACGTTCTGACCCTGCTGCGGGCCACCCCGCACGGTGACCGTCGTCGACCCGGTAGCCGAAGAGTCGTGCACCGTCAGCGTCGACGCATTCAAGTTGCTGCCCACCGACAGCCGCCGGTTCGAGTTGTCCCAGGTGAAGTGCATCGGCGCCTCGGCCAGGATGCCCCCGTTCGCTATGAACGGCACCGCGCCGGCCGCGAACCCCGTGAATAGACAGGTGTTCCAGACGGCATCGACGCCGTTCGAGGTGAGGCACCGGTTGGCCCCGCCGAGCGGGAGCCGCCCCCACTTCGGGGCGCCGGTGACGTTGGAGCCGTACACCAGGTCGCCCCGCTGCGGGGCCCCCGTCGCGGTATCGGAATGGGCGTCGCCGAGGAGCGCATGGGCCTGCGGCGGACGGGCATTCGAGAGCCGGGCATCGGCGTTGGTGACGAACTTGTTCGTCGCCGACGGCGCTCCGGCGGTACCGCTGAGGGCGGCCTTTTCGTTCGCCGACGGATCGTTGGCGTTTGAGTGGGTCGGGTAGGCCAGCGCCAGCTTCGATTCGGCGATGCCGGCCGTCGGGGCGATGTTGAAGTTGCTGATCGCCCCTTCCCCGATCTCGGCCGGCGCGAGCGGACCGGCGATGGTCCCGCTGGCGGCGACGCGGTAGCTCGCCAGCAGCAGGTCGCCGGTCTGCGGCACCGACAGCGACCCGAAGGTCACGGTCGTGCCAGAGAGGCTGTAATCGACGCCCGGTTTCTGCAGGATGCCGTTGCGGTAGACCGACAGGCTCGACACCGGGTCCGGCGCCTGCGCGAGCGAGAATACCGTGTTGGATCCGTTAACGTGACCGGCCGGGACCTCCTGGTCGATGAAGCCCGGGCCGCTCGACGAACCGCCGCCGCTGCCGCACGGACCGGTGGTGCCGTCGACGCGGATACAATCCGACAGGTTGCCCTGCACGGCTTCGATGGCGCCGGTCGGACCGGACTTGAGAATCCGGTCGCTCGCGAAGGCGAAGCCCTTGACGGGCCGCGCGGCGAGTTCGTCGGCGAGCCCGGTGACGTCGTTGATGGACAGCCCGGCGGGCGGCGTGACACCCCCGCCAGTGACGGCCCCGTTGGCCACCCGGATGGCGGACACCGGCACCGGGGTCGCCGACGGGATGACGTTCCAGGTTTCGGTGAACTGGACGCGCCCTTCGGCGTGATAGCGGACGAAGTAGTGCGCGCCCGCGCTCGCCGTGCTGGTAGGAATCAGACGCACACGCAGCGCGCCGTCCACGATCGGGACGACAACGCTCGAGGCGGCTACAGCCGAGGAATCCGACGCCTGGAAAGAGTTCCATTCGATATAGGCGACGCCATTGAAACGGGTCCCATCGGCTTTGTAAAGCGTGTCCTGAACCGTGGTCAGCGGGGGCGCCGCCAGGGCACGGTCCGGGACAAGGCTGAGAAGAGTGAGATGGACCAGCAAGGTCCACCAGAGGAAACTACGCATGGAAACGGCCTCCGGAAAAACAAAAAACCCGCTGGCCCGGTGAAGGGCCATGCGGGTGCAAACCAGATCGTTGCTATTTTTACCTTACCAGCGCCGATGCAAGGAAACGCTCAGTTGCGAGCGCGGTCGTTTCCTGCAAACATCTGATTACAAGACGTTTAGTGAAAAACAGGAATTTTTCTAAGACGTGTGAACGGCGTTTTCGCGGCTACGCGATTTTCAGATATCGCACGCAAACCGGGGCCGGGGCGGCCAGCGGCGCGCCTACCTGTTCGAGGGCGCCCGAGGCCTGGTTGATGCGGAACAGAACGATGGTATTCGAATTCTGGTTGGCCGCGATCAGGAACTGCCCGGTCGGGTCGATGGCGAAGTTGCGCGGCACTTCCCCTTGCGTCGACTTGTTTTCCACCTTGGTCAGCTTGCCGGTGGCGGCGTCGATCTGGAACACGGCGATGGTGTTGTGGCCGCGGTTGGAGCCGTAGAGGAACCGCCCGTTGGGGTGCGCGACGACCTCGGCCGTCGAGTAGCCCTTCTTCAACGGTTCGTTCAGCGTGGTCACCGTCTCGATCTCGTTGAGTACGCCCGACTTCGCATTCCAAGTGAAGCCGGTGACGGTGCAGGCCATTTCGTTGATCACGTAGGCGTACTTGCCCGACGGGTGGAAGCTGAAGTGGCGCGGGCCGCTGCCCGGCTTCACTTTGGCGAAGGGCGGGTTGTTCGGGGTGAGCGCGCCGGTGGAGGCGTTGAACTTGTAGACCAGCACCTGGTCGAGGCCGAGGTCGGCCACGATGACATGGCGGTTATCCCGATCGAAATTGACGGAATGGGCGTGCGGGCCCTGCTGGCGGCTGGAATCGACGCTCGAGCCGCTGTGCTGGTGGTAGCCGGTCCGGTCGCCGATGCGGCCGTCGGCGCCGAGCGCGAAGGCGGCGCAGGAGCCGCTGCCGTAGTTGGCGAGGACGGCGAACTTGCCGTTCTTCGAGATGTTGACGTGGCAGGTGGAGGTGCCGCCGGCGACGACGTCATTGAGACGGGTGAGTTTTCCGTCCGATCCGATCGAGAATGCGGACAAAGCGCCGGAGTTCTGGCCCTGGAACTTGCTCAACTCCTGCACGGCGTAGAGGTTGCGGCCGTTGGGGTGGATGGCGAGGAAGGACGGGTTTTCGATCTCGGCGGCGAGCCCCTCGGGGGTGAGTTTGGCGGCCGCCGTATCCAGCACGTAGCTGTAGATGCCCTTGCTGTCGCCGCGCGTATAGGTTCCGATGTAGACGCGGAACTTCGCGCCGGCGGCCCAGGCCGTGAACGGGGCGGCGCCAAGCAGGCCCGCGAAATGTCTACGAGAAAGCATCCGATTTTTCCTCCCGGAAAATGATTAGAACATCCGCTCCTGTTTGCGGAGCGTACCAAAGCTGCCGATGTTCGCGAGGAACACCGGCGAGCCGCTCGAGCCCGGGAAACGGCGGTGCTGGAAGGAGAGGCCGCAGCAGTCGGAGTTGTAGCTGATCTCGGTGGTGGCCGAATCCTTAAAAATGATGCGGTAGTCGTAAACGGCGTTGAAGCCGGCGCGCCAACCTGGTTTGCCCTCGACGCCGTAGCCGACGCGAGCCAGCAACTGGTTGGCGTTCGGGGAGATGCCGGGGGCGCCGCGGACCTGATTGTGCCCGATGGCGCCGCTGTACCGTTCCTTCACGCGGACGTCGGCGGTTATTTTCGGCGACGACCCTGCTGTAGCCGCCG
>CAYMTH010000467.1:0-4692 GCA_964393235.1 uncultured Solibacteraceae bacterium
AAATAGGGACACTCGCGGCAGGCACCATTTATTTTTGGCGGAGGCGGATGTTGCGGAACCAGGCGTGACCGCCATGGTGGGTGAGAACGATTGGATAGCGCTTGGACGGGTTCGCCTTGAGTTCGTCGAGGTGATGCGGCTTGGGGATGTCGGGGCGGGTCTGCGCTTCCATGGCGGAGCGGAGTTCGGGGGACTCGAGGTCGGCTTCGAGGACCTTGCGACCGTCGAGCCAGTGTTCGACTTTGCGGCCGTCGACGACGATTTTCGCCTTGTGCCATGTGTCGACGGGGAGGGGCGGGAGGTTCGAGGCCGCTTTGAAGAGATACATGGCGCCGGTGGCGTGCGAGGGGTGGACGCGGGCGTCGGGTTCCTTTTCGTCGTCGATCAGTTGCAGTTCGAGGCCGAGGGCTTTGGGGACCTCGGGATCGATGCGGCCGACGAGGGGATTGGGCCGCATGCCGAAGACGAGATACTTGACGCCGGAGTTGGCGCCGCGGCCGATCTTCCAGTCGAATTCGAGTTCGAAGTTGCGGTACGTCCCTTCGGTAGAGAGGTCGACGCGAGGGGCGGTGGGGATGGAGTGGATGGCGCCATCCTCGATGTTCCAGGCATGGGACGGGAAGGCGGGCTTGCTTTGGGTGCGCCAGCCGGCGGCGGTCTTGCCGTCGAAGAGGGAAACCCACTCGCCGGCGAGGGCGGCGAGTGGGAACAGGAGCGGGAGCAGCTTACGGCTGATCATAGCCACGGAGCTTGCGGGCCCAGATGTTGCGGTAGCGGACAGGCTCGTTGTGGTCCTGGAGCATGAGGGGCTCTTCGGCGCCGTGGGGCTTGAAGGGGGCGACGATCTTGTGGGCCATGGGGGCGACGATCTTCTGCCGGTGGTGGAGGACGGCGCCGTTGAGCATGACGGTGACGTAGGGGTTCTTGACGAGCTTGTCGCCTTCAAACTTGGGGGCTTCGAAGATGATGTCGTAGTAGTTCCATTCGCCGCGCTTCTTGATGGGGTTGACGAGGGGAGCCCACTGGCCGTAGATGGCGCCGGCCTGGCCGTCGGCGTAGGTGGGGTTGTCCCAGCTGTCGAGGACCTGGATTTCGTAGCGGCTCATGAAGATGACGCCGGAGTTGCCGCGCATCTGCGAGTTGCCGAGGATTTCCTGGGGGGCGGCCCATTCGAGGTGGAGCTGCATGTCGCCGAACTTTTCCTTCGTGACCGCGTCGCCGGCGCTGTTGGCCACCTCCATGTAGCCGTTTTCAAGCTTCCACTTGGCGGGGGGCTGGCCGCGCTTGCCGCGGAACTCCCACTGGTCGAGGCTCTTGCCGTCGAACAGGACGATGGCGTCGGAGGGGGGATTGAGGGGAGTGGCGCCGGGGGTGATCTGGCGGGGGCGCGGGCGGTCAATGTCGTGGACCTTCCACTTCTGCTCGGGGATGACCGGGGTATCGGAGTAGCCGACGGGCTGGTTGAAGCGGCCGTTGGACTTCTTCTGGGCCTGGGCGTAGAGCAGCACGGCGGCCGAGCCGGCGAGGGCGATTGCGAGGAATTTCCGCAGCATAAACGCCTTACTTTATCACAGCGCCTATGATGGGAAGTACGCATGGAAAACATCGAAATCGCACGTGCGCTGGCAGAGACGGCCGACTTGATGGAGATCGCGGGCGAGGACGGATTCCGGATCCGGTCGTACCGGAACGCGGCGTCGGTGATCGAGGGGTATCCGGAGCGGATCGCGTCGATTATCGGGGACCCGGAGCGGAAGCTGACCGACATTCCGGGGATCGGGAAAGGGATCGCGGCGGTGATCGAGGAGTTGGAGGCGCGCGGGTCGTTTCCGAAGCGGGACGAGCTGATGGAACGGTACCCGCCGACGGCGCTGGAGATGCTGCGGATTCAGGGCCTGGGGCCGAAGACGGTGCATCTGCTGATCGAGACCTTCCGGATTTCCACGCTCGACGATTTGAAGCGGCTGGCGGAGGAGCAGAAGATCCGGACGCTGCCGCGGGCGGGGGCGAAGCTGGAGGAGAAGATCCTGCGAGGGATCGAGCAGTACCGGCGGTCGGCGGGGCGGTTTTTGTTGAACTTCGCGCAGCAGACGGCGGACGAGTTGACGGCGTATCTGGGGGCGGGGGAGGGGGTGGAGCAGGTGACGCCGGCGGGGTCGTACCGGCGTTCGAAGGAGACGGTGGAGGATCTGGACCTGCTGGTGACGGGGCCGGGGGCAGAGGCGGCGCTGGAGCAGTTTGTCGCGCATCCGAAGGTCCACGAGGTGCTGGCGAAGGGGGAAAACAAGGCCAGCGCGCGGTACGGGATCGAGGGGATTCAGGTGGACGTGCGGGCGCTGCCGGCGGCGCATTTCGGGGCGGCGCTGCAGTACTTCACAGGATCGAAAGAGCACAACGTGGCGCTGCGGCAGCGGGCGCTGAAGATGGGCTATACGCTGAACGAGTACGGGCTGAGCAAGCTCGACGGCGGGGAGACGGTGGCGGCGGCGACGGAGGAGGAGATCTACGCGAAGCTGGGGCTCGCGTGGATTCCGCCGGAGCTGCGGGAGAACCAGGGGGAGATAGAAGCGGCTGAGAAGGGGACGCTGCCGGAGTTGATCGAGCTCGGCGATATGCGGGGCGACCTGCACATGCACACGCGGGAGAGCGACGGGCGGGCGTCGCTTGAAGAGATGGCCGAGACGGCGGCGGGGCACGGGTATAAGTACATCGCGATCACGGACCATTCGAAGGCGCTGGCGATGGCGAACGGGTTGAACGAGGAGCGTGTGCTGGCGTTCGCCGAGCGGGTGCGGGCGATGGACATGGAGGCGGTGGGGATCCACGTGTTGAGCGGGATCGAGTGCGACATTCTGAAAGACGGCCGGATGGATCTGGACGACGAAGCGCTGGCGGCGCTCGACTTAGTGGTAGCGAGCGTGCACAGTTACATGAACTTATCGTCGGAGGAGATGACGGACCGGTATATGCGGTGCCTGGAAAACCCGCACGTGAAGATTATCGGGCACCCGACGGGGCGCGTACTGCTGCACCGGGACGCGTTTGTCTATAACTTCGAATTGATTGCGGCCGAGGCGGCGCGGCGGGGCGTGGCGATGGAGATCAACGCGAGTCCGGAGCGGCTGGACCTGCACGCGTCGCTGATCCGGATCGCGAAGTCGAAGGGGTGTAAGTTCACGATTTCGACCGATGCGCACCACCCGAAGCACATGGCAAACATGCGGTACGGGGTGCGGATGGCGCGGCGGGGTTGGCTCGAAAAGGGCGATGTATTGAATACGCTGCCGTACGGGCAGTTTAAAAAGGCACTGAGGAGCGCATGAAGCTGATCAAGAGCGAGGAGTTGCTGCGGACCCCGATCTTTTGGGTGACGATGGACAAGGCCGTCGATCCGGAGGGGTTCGAGATCGACCGGGCGATCATTCAACACGGCGGGAGTTCCGTGGTGATGCCGGTGGACGAGAAGGGGCGGGTGCTGCTGGCCAAGCAGTACCGGCTGCCGGCGCGGGATTACTTGTGGGAGATCCCGGCGGGGCGGATGGATGAGGGCGAGACGCCGCTGCAGGCGGCCAAACGGGAACTGAAAGAGGAGACGGGCTACACGGCGAAGAAGTGGACGAAGCTGTTCAGCCTGTTCATGAGCCCGGGGTTTCTGGCGGAGAAGATGCATATTTTTGTCGCGCAGGAGTTGAAGGCGGGCAAGACCAACTTCATGGAGGACGAGCGGATCGAGGCGCAGTGGTTCACGCCGAAGGAGATGAACGAGATGATCAAGAGCGGGAAGATCATCGACGGGAAGACGATCGCGGCGTGGCTGGCGTGGCGCACGCTGTTTAAGACGAAGTAGGATCAGGGTCATGCGAATACTGCTTGGAATGGTGATGGCGGCCGCGACGATGGTCGCGCAGGGGCCGCCGGTGCTGGTGATCGGCGATTCGATCTCGATCGGCTACACGCCGGTGGTGAAGACGCTACTGGCCGGGAAGGCCGACGTGCGGCACCACGAGGGCAACGCGGCGCACACGAACAACGGCGTGGCGAAGCTCGACGAGTGGCTGGGGACGGAGAAGTGGAAGGTCATCACCTTCAACTTCGGCCTGCACGATTTGAAGATCATGGAGGACGGTAAGCATCAGGTGGCCGTCGAGCAGTACGAGAAGAACCTGGACACGATCGCGCGGCGGTTGAAGCAGACCAAGGCGAAGCTGGTGTTCGTGACGACGACGCCGGTGCCGGAGGGGAAATTGAACCCGCCGCGGAAGCCGGGCGATGAGGTGACCTACAACGCGGCGGCGCTTCGGGTGATGAAGAAGCACAAGATTCCGGTGGTGGATCTGTACGCGTTCGCCAAGCCGAAGCTGGCCGAGATTCAGGGGAAGGCGAACGTGCACTTCACCAAGGACGGGTCGGCGCAGGTGGCGGCGGTGGTGGCGAAGGCGATCGAAGAAAGGCTCCCGAAATGATGATGACATCCCTTCCCGGGACGGAGCTGCGGGTATCGCGGCTGTGCCTGGGCACGATGACGTTTGGCGGGCAGGTGGATGAGAAGGGCTCGCTCGAGATGGTGGACCTGGCGCTGGACCGGGGGATCAACTTCTTCGACACGGCGAACGTGTACAACGCCGGGCGGAGCGAGGAGATCATGGCGAAGGCGATGGCATAGAGTGGCTGCGACAGGCGGTTATGGCCTTC
>CAYMTH010000468.1:0-4676 GCA_964393235.1 uncultured Solibacteraceae bacterium
CCGGTCACGCTCAGCAGGTGCGCCGTGCAGTGCGTCGGGTAGTGCATCGGCGGCAGCCCGTGCCGCCACGTCCGCTTCCCGTCCTCGAAGTACAGCGTCTCCAGCCCCGCGTGGTGATACTCGCTCTCGCACGCGTAGATCCGCCCGAAAGCCCCTTCCTGATGGAACTTCCGCGCCGAGATCGTCAGCTGCTGGTAGTAGCTCGTCTCCGCCATCATGTACGTCAGCCCGGACCGCTTCACCGCGTCGATCAGCTGCGCGCACTCCTCCAGCGTCATCGCCGCCGGCACCGCCGACAGCACGTGCTTGCCGGCCTTCAGGCACGCCATCGCGTGGGCGACGTGGTCCGGCGCCGGCGTGAACAGCCCCACCGCCTCCACCTTCGGGTCCTTCAACAAAGCGTCCAACGACTCATAGGCCTTCCCGCACCGGTAGGTCTTCATCAACGCCGCCCGCCGGTCCGCCCGCAGGTCCGCCACCGCTTCCACCACCGCGTTCGGATGCTCGTGGAAGTAGAAGGAGGCGCCGAAGCGCCCGCCCACCACGCCCACGCGCAGGCGCCTCCCCTGCGCGGCCACAGGCACCAGAACGGAAAAGAGGCGGGCGCGTCGGGATAGCATCACGCTTCCGATCATAATATGGAGGTCATGCCAGCCCGGGCGCTCTACGTGGCCTTCGACGTCTATCCCCGCCCCAAGGGCTCGTCGAGCCACATCGCCTCCATGCTCGCCGCCCTCGCGCGCGACTTCGCGCCCGTCGCCGCCCTCTGCCTCGGTGACGCCGAACTGCCGCTCGTCGAACAGCTCCCCGGCGTCACCATCCACCGCCTGCCCGGCTCGCACCGCGACGTCCTCGCCCGCCCCCCCGCCTTCGCCCAGGTCCCCGACCCCCACGCCCCCCCCCCCGCCCCGCCGCTCGACCCGCTCCACCGCCTTCGCCCAGTTCGTCGATTACCACGCCCGCCGCCTCGCCCCCACGCTCGAGTTGATCGTCTACCGCGACCCCTGGGGCGGCCTCCCGGCCACCCGCGCCCTGCCCGCCTGCCCGTCCGTCTTCGAAGTGAACGCTCTGCCCTCGTGGGAGCTCGCCTACTCGCGCCCCGGCTTCGCTGACAGCGCGCCGCTGCAGGCCAAGATCGGCGACATGGAACGCTACTGCCTCAGCGGCGCCCGCCGCCTGCTCTGCGTCAGCGCGGTCACCCGCCGCGCCCTCGCCGCCGAGGGCGTCGACGAACGCCGCATCGACGTCATCCCCAACTCGGCCAACCAGACTTACTTCGACGGACCCGCGCTGCCCAATCCCATCCCCGCGCTCGACGCCGGCGACTGGTGCGGCTACATCGGCGGCCTGCAGCCCTGGCAGGGCGTCGAGCACCTGATCGACGCCCTCGCCCTCACCGCCGCCGGCCGCCTGCTCATCGTCCACAGCGGCAACCGCGGCACCCGCGCCCTCGAACGCCGCATCGACCGCCACGGCCTGCGCGACCGCGTCCTGCTCCACGGCCCGCTCGCCCCGCCCGAGCTCGCCGCCGTCATGGCCCGGCTCCGCTTCACCACCGCCCCGCTGGCCGAAACCGCCCGCAACACCTGGCAGGGCTGCTGCCCGGTGAAGATCGTCGAATCGATGGCCGCCGGTACGCCCGCCCTCGCCAGCGACCTCGCCGTCAGCCGGGAACTGATCCGCCACGGCCACGACGGCTGGCTCGCCCCGCCCGGCGACCACCGCGCCTGGGCCCTCGCCCTCGAGCGCCCCTTCGCTGACCGCCCCCTCCGCGACACCCTCGCCGCCAACGCCCTCCGCACCGCCCGTGAGCACTTTTCCCAGCCGGTTGCGCATGAACAACTCAGTGCCGCCTTCCATGCCGCCATCGGAGCCTAACCATGAAGCTCGCCGACCTGTCCCCGGACGCCCGCGCCGCCCTCGAGGCGAAGGCGCTCACCGGCGCCTGGCATCCCCGGCGGCTCCGCCGGCTCCTAGCCGAGTTCGACCAGCTGGACCAGGTGGCCGAGAAGGGCAAGAAGCGCGCCAAATGGATACTCAGCACCGGCTGCTTCCTGATGGCCTTCAGCGTTGTCCTGTCCGTGATCATCGCGATCAAGATGCAGAGCATCCCGCTGGTCCTCGCGTGCCTGATCGTTCCGATCGTCATCACCGCGATCGGCGTCAAGATGTCCAACAGCGCCGCCGCGATCGATGTGCCGAACGAACTGCGCTGCACGCTGCGGCCGCTGCTCAAGCGGCTGCGCCAGGACATCGACCCCGACAGGAAGGTCCGCGTGCGGCTTAACCTCGCCGGCTTCGACGACCGCAAGCCCGCGTCCCAGCGCGAGTACCCGGCCCGCACCCGGGGCACCGTCAAGGAGTCGACGTACCATGAGGACCTCGGCCTCATCCGCATCCCGCTGGCCGGCGGCGGCACGGCGTCGATCCACATCGCGAACACCTACCGGCAGCTGGCGCGCAGCTACCAGACCTCCCGCGGAAAGTCGAAGACGAAGTTCAAGTGGAAGAAGATCACCACGGTGACGGCGCGCCTGGCCGGCGCCGCGCGGGAGCGCCGCCGCTTCAAGCACAAGCAGTACAACGATCCGCCCGGCGACTGCGCCTCGCCCGGCGGCGTCGTCCAGATGCTGGTGGCGCTCGCCGTTCGCGATAAGCTGTCAGGAAGTTCACCCGACAGGGGGAAGGAATGAAGATAGACGAACTCTCGCCGGCCGCCCGGTCCGCGGTTGAGACAAAGAAGATCAGCGGAGGCTGGGACGGTAAGTCCCTGGTGAAGCTCTTTGCCGAATTGGACCGCTGGGACAACATGGCCGAGGGTCGCAAAAAGAGCGCCCAGCGCGTCTTTGTCGGCGGCTGCATCTTCATGGTGCTCGGCGTTTTCGCGGCCTTCGTCGTCGGCGACATGACGGAAAACATCTGGGCCGCCGCCGCGTGCGTCGTGGTCCCCATGGGCGTCACCGCCCTCGGCGCGAAGCTGAAGAAGGCCGCCCGCGCCATCGACCTGCCGAACGAGTTGCGCGTCACCCTCCGCCCCGTGCTGCGCCAGTTGCGGCAGGACCTGCATCCCGACGAGAAGATCAAGGTGAACCTGAACCTCGCCGGACTCGACGAATCGAAACCCGCGACCGAGCGCGAGTACCCGTCGCCGCGCGGCGGCAAGATCAAGGAAAAGACCTTCGTCGACGACCTCGGCGAGTTGCGCCTGCCGCTCACCGATGGCTCGACGGCAGTGATCCGCCTGGAGAACACCTACGTCGAACTCGCCCGTAGCTACCGCACCGCGCGCGGCAAGTACAAGACGAAGACCAAGTGGAAGAAGATGGCCACTGCCACCGCGATCCTGGCCCCGCCCGCGCGCATCAACTGGGAGTCCGGCAAGGCTGCGCAGATGGTGGACCGCAACAATGAACGGATCACCTTTTCGGAAAAGGACGGCGTCATGGTGGCGCGGCTCGACCGCTACTATAAATTCAAGAAAGCCGGCGATGCGCCGGAGGATACCGTGCCCGGGGGCGATGTGATCAAGATGCTGGTGCGTTTGTCGGCGATGCGGCCGCGGGCCGCGGGGAGTGCGCAATGAGCTGCATGTGGCAGACCGGCCTGTTGACGATGAAGACGTGCGGCGCGCCAGCCGCCGGCGGCTGCGCGCTGTGCGGGCTGCCGCTGTGCATGGGCCACGTGGTGCAGGGCGCCAACGGCCCCGCCTGTCCCGGTTGCGCTTCGCGCAATGAAGGCTACGAGGATACCGAGGATACCGAGATCGCCGACGCCCGCGAGGAGTATTACGCCCCGTACGGCGGCGCCGCTGCCTACGGCGCCCCCGGCTTCTTCTCCGGCGCTGATTCCGCCGCGATGGGCACTCCGGGCGCCATGCCCTTCGTCCCGCGCAAGCGCGCGGAAGACGAAGACTACGACGCGCTCGATTCATGAGCGAACGGGTTCTCTGGATCACGGACCGCTATCCTCCGGCGAAGGGCGGCATGGCGGTCAGCTGCGCGCGGCAGGTGCGCGGCCTGCGCCGTCGCGGCGTCGCCATCGACGTGCTGGTGCTCGGCGCCGTGCAGGCGATCGACGCCGTCGTGGAAGAGCGGGACGGCGGGGCGGACATTCTGCTGCCGCCGGACCCGGAGCCGGGCTTCAACGCGAATCATGCGTGGGTGCTCGTCCAGGCGCGTCACGCGCGGAGGCCCTATACGCACGTGGTCGGTTTCGGCGCGTCGGTGGGCGGCTACTACGCGGTGACGTTCGCGTCCTGGCTCGGCGCGCGGTCGACGGTGCTGGTGCGCGGTAACGACCTCGACCGCGACTGGTTCGTGCCCGCCCGCGCGGCCATGGTCCGCGAGGCCTTCTCCCGCGCCGACGGCATCGGCGCCGTGACCGTCGAAAAGGCGCTGCGCATCCAGGCGCTCTACCCGGACCGGCGCGTGGTCTGGACGCCGAACAGCGTCGATACGGCGCGGTGGGAGCTGCTGCCGGCGGACCGTGCGCGGCGCGATGAGATCCGCGGCCTGCTGCGCGCCGAACCGGGCGTGCGCGTCGTCGGGCTCTTCGGCGAGCTGAAGGCGAAGAAGCGCATCCCGTTCTGGTTGGAAGCGGTGCGCGACGCGGGGCTGATGGACCGCGTGCGGCTGCTCGTCGTCGGCACGCTCGACGCGGCGACGGCGTCGATTCTC
>CAYMTH010000469.1:0-4663 GCA_964393235.1 uncultured Solibacteraceae bacterium
CCTTGAGATAAATCACGTCGGGAGCGGCGCCGACGATGAGCCCGCCCTTCCACGGCATGAGCCCGCTGACCTGCAGCAGATTTTCGGCGTAAATGTAGGAAGAATCGATGATGCCGTCGTTGTTTTTGTCTTCGAGGACGCGAACACGCGAGCGCACCGGCTTGCCCGGCGGCGGGTCGTCGGGATAGTCGAGCATCTCGGCGACGTAGAGTTTTCCGTTTTCATCCCATGCCATGTCGACGGGGTCTACGACGTTGGGTTCGGTGGCGAAGAGTTCTACCTGGAAGTCCTCGGAAAGCTGGATGGAGGAGAGCGATTCCTGCGGGGTTTTCGGGGCCTGATCGATGTAGGTGGGCTTCCGGCTGCACGAAACGCTCAAGACGGCCGCGAGGGAGGCGGCGAGTATCCGATGACGGTTTTTCGATAGCATGAGAAGGTGCACGATCTATCATACTTTCGCGGCAACCTTGACGCTATTGCCGCGCGTTTGGCCACGCGTGGCTACGAGTTGGACGTAGCGTCGTTTCGGGAGTTGGACCAGGAGCGGCGGTCGGTTTTGACCGAGTCCGAGTCGCTGAAAGCGCAGCGCAACGCGGAGTCCGGCGAGATCGCCAAGCTGAAGAAGGCGGGCCAGGATACGGCCGAACAGCAGGCGAAAGTGCGCGCGATCGGCGACCGGATCGCCGAGCTCGAACAGAAGGCGAAGGACGTCGACGCCCGGTTCTACGACGTGCTGGCCGGCGTACCGAACGTGCCGCACGAATCGGTGCCCACCGGCGCCTCGGCCGACGACAACGTCGAGATCCACAAGCACGGCGCCCCGCGCGAGTTCGACTTTACGCCGCAGAACCACTGGGACATCGGCCCGGCGCTCGGCATTCTCGACTTCGAACGCGCCGCCAAGATCACCGGCGCGCGGTTCGCCGTCTACATGGGCGTCGGCGCGAAACTCGAGCGCGCGTTGATCAACTTCATGCTCGACACGCACACGCGCGAGCACGGCTACACCGAAGTGTTCCCGCCCGTCGTGGTGAACAGCGCCAGCCTCTACGGCACCGGCCAGCTGCCCAAGTTCGCCGCCGATCTCTTCAAGCTCGAAGGCACCGATTACTACCTGGCGCCCACCGCCGAGGTGCCCGTGACGAACCTGCACCGCGACGAGACGCTCGACGCCGAAGCGCTGCCCATCAGCTACTGCGCCTTCACCTCCTGCTTCCGCAGCGAGGCCGGCGCCTACGGCCGCGACGTGCGCGGCATCATCCGCCAGCACCAGTTCCAGAAGGTGGAACTCGTAAAGTTCACCCGTCCCGACCAGAGCCACGAGCAGCTGGAACTGCTGACCAGCCACGCCGAGGCGATCCTCGACAAGCTCGGCCTGCCGTTCCGCCGCGTGCTGCTCTGCACCGGTGACATGGGCTTTTCGTCGGCGAAAACGTACGATCTCGAAGTCTGGCTGCCGGGCCAGAACGCCTACAAAGAAATCTCGAGCTGCTCGAACTTCGAGGCGTTCCAGGCGCGCCGCGCCTCCATCCGCTGCAAGTCCGGCAAGGGCAAGGCCGAGCCGGCCCACACGCTGAACGGCAGCGGTCTCGCCGTCGGCCGCACGTGGGTCGCCATCGTCGAGAACTACCAGCAGAAGGACGGTTCCGTGGTAGTTCCCGAAGCGCTGCGGCCGTACCTGAACGCGGAGCTGATCACCGCGAAAGGGCTCAGCTAAAGATCTCTTTCAGCCGGCGTCCGACGATTTCGTGCTCGTTGCCGCGCATCATCCAGACGGAGATGAGCAGCTCGCCCTTGCCGGGGCGTTGCACGTGGATCGCCGGATCGCCGGCCAGGAGCTTCTCGCCCACCTGCTGCGTAGTCAGGCCCTTGGCGGCCTCGTCCCAGTGCACGGTGACGTGCGGCACTTCATTGGCGATTACCGGGATGTGGCGTTCCGTGCGGACGCCCTTGACGTTCTTCAGCGCGCCGCGAATGGAGGCGACGCGTTCTTCCAGCTGCTTCCACTCGGCTGCGTGGTCGACCTTCAGATACCGCTCCACCGCCGCCAGCAGCCCCATCAACTCTTCCTTGCCCACCTTCATCCCGCGCCCGATGCCGCCGAACGGGCTCATCGCCGGATAGGACGCCTCGATCAGGTCCTTCCGCCCCAGCAGCAGGCCGGACGCCTGCGGCCCGCGCAGCGCCTTGCCGCCGGAGAAGATCACCAGGTCGAAGCCCATCTTCGTGTACTTCCAGAGGTTCTCCTTGGGCGTCGCGTCGCTGGCGGCGTCGTTCATCGTCGGGATGCCGCGCGCCTTGCCGATCTTGACGAACTCCTCGGCGGAGATCTTCCCGTTCGGCTCGGCCTTGTTCAGGAAGAACATCATGCCGGTCCGTTCGTTGATCGCCGCCTCGAGCTCCTCGCGCGTTTCGACGCTGACGATCTTCGCCCCGCACAGCTCCATCTGGTGCTCGTAGCCCGAACGGTGCGACTTCTGCTGAATCACTTCGTATTTGATCCCGTCGCGGTTGGGCAGCTGCCGGAGCTTCGCGGGATCGCCCTGGGACAGACACGCCGCCGTGCCGACCGTGATCGCCGAGGCCGCTCCGCACGTCACCATCGCCGCCGGCGCCTGCAGCAGTTCAGCCAGCCGCGCGCCTACTTTCTTTTGCAGTTCCGGCAGCGGGATGAAATACCGCCCCGCGTCCTGCATCGCCTGCACCACCTCGGGCGGCATGATGGACCCGCCGAGCACGGTGACCACGCCGACCCCGTTGATGACGGGTTTCACGCCCAGGCTCGCGTAGAGCGCGGAGGGCGTCGTGGCGGTAACGGAAGCAGTGGAAGGGGCGGCGGCAGCGGCGACGGGGGCGAGCGCGGAGGTTTGGAGCAGGCGGCGGCGGGAAGTCTTCATGGGGACAGTATAGTGATATCTGGTCCACGCCGTGAAAATCGCCATCGCCTCCATGCTGCAGGAGAGCAACACCTTCTCTCCCGTCTTCACGAAGTACGCCGACTTCGACCCCGTCTTCGGGCCCGCCGTCCTGCGCCGGCACGAAGGCAAGCTCACCGAAATGGGCGGATTCATCTCCGTCCTGCGCGAGGCGGAGGCTGAGATCGCGCCGGTCTGCGCGGCCTGGGCGATCACGGCCAACCGCCTGCTGCGCGACGATTTCGAACGCATCGGGCGCGAGTTCGAGGCCGGCCTCAAGAAAGCAAGCCCGGACGCGCTGCTGCGCGCCATGCACGGCGCGCAGACGGCCGAGGGCGAAGACGACGTCGAAGGCTCGATCCTCGCGCGCGCTCGCCGCGTGCTCGGCCCCGACGCCCCCATCGTCATGACCCTCGACCTGCACGCCAACGTGACCCGCCGCATGGTGGACCTCGCCACCGCGATCGTCGGCTACCACACCTATCCGCACGTCGATATGTATGAGGTGGGCCAGAAGGCGGCGCGCCTGCTGCTGCGCACCCTGCGCGGCGAAGTGAAGCCCGCCATGGCGCTCCGCAAACTGCCGCTCATCATTCCGGCCGAGAACTCGCAAACGTACCGCGGCCCGATGCACAAGCTGGTCACGCTCGCGCAAAAGTGGGAGAAAAGCGGCGCCGCCGAGGCCGTGTCGATCTTCCCCGTGCAGCCGTGGATGGATATCGACGAGATGGGGTCGGCCGTCGTCGCGGTCACCAACGGCGACGCGCGGCGCGCCCAGCGGCAGGCCGACGAAATCGGACGCCGGCTCTGGGACGGCAAGAAGGAGTATGAGGTCGAATTGACGCCGGTCGACGAGGCCATCCGCCGCGCGCTGGAGCTGCCCGCAGGCCCCGCCGTGCTCGCCGAGTCGTCGGACTCGACCGGCTCCGGCTCGCCCGGCGATTCCACCGGCGTGCTGAAACATCTCGTCAAAGCCAAGCTCGACGGGCCCGCGGCGATCTTCCTCGTCGAGCCCGTCGGCGTCGCCAGGGCCATCGAGGCCGGCATTGGCGCAAAGGTCACAATGTCCATCGGCGGCGCCTTCGACAAAAAGAACTCGAAGCCGGTGAAGGTGACCGGCACGGTGAAACTGATCAGCGACGGCCGCTGGGTGGCGCGCGCGCGGGGCTACAACACCGGCATCACGACCTGCATGGGCCGCGCCGTCGTGCTCGAAGTCGGCTGGGTTCAGATCCTGATGGCGGAGCGCTCCGCCATGACCGTCGACCCCGAACTCTTCCGCAGCCACGGCATCGCGCCCGAGTACTGCCGCATCGTCGTCGTGAAGTCGCCCAACGGCTTCCGCGCCGCCTACGAGCCCATCGCGAAGGCCATCTTCGTCGTCGATACGCCGGGCGTCAGCACCGCCAACTTCGCCCGCCTCCCGTGGAAGCGCGTGCCGCGGCCGATCTACCCGCTCGACCCCGCCACGCCCCGTCCGGAGGGGCTGTAAGTGCCCGTTCGCTACTCGATCGTCCTGCTCGCGCTGCTGATCAACATGGTCTGCTACACGGACCGCGTCTGCATCGCCGTGGCCGGTCCGGAGATGCGCAAGGCGTTCGGTTTCTCGCAAACCGAAATGGGCTTCGTATTCTCCATCTTCAGCCTCTCCTACGCGCTCGGCCAGACGCCCTGGGGCATGGCCGCCGACCGCCGCGGCGCGCGCGGCATCGTCGCGTTCGCCATCGCCGGCTGGTCGGCCTTCACGG
>CAYMTH010000470.1:0-4658 GCA_964393235.1 uncultured Solibacteraceae bacterium
GGCCCGCCCCGCTCTTTGACAACTCCATATCCCCGCGGCCACCCCCCGGCCGCTCCCCCACAAGGGAGCGGCCGGAGCGAAGCACTAATCCAGCGACCGCCGCACCGCGCCCGTGTCCGCGCTCGTCGTCAACAGCGCATACGCCTTCAGCGCCGCCGACACCGCCCGCTCCCGCGCCACCGGCTTCCACGCCGCCGCGCCCCGCGCCTCCATCGCCGCCCGCCGCGCCGCGATCACCTCATCGGCCAGCGCCAGCCGGATCGTCCGCGCCGGAATGTCGATCTCGATCGGATCGCCCTCTTCCACCAGCCCGATCGTCCCGCCCTCGGCCGCCTCCGGCGACGCATGCCCGATCGACAACCCCGACGACCCGCCCGAAAACCGCCCGTCGGTAAACAGCGCGCACTCCTTCCCCAGCCCGATCGACTTCAAGTAGCTCGTCGGATGCAGCATCTCCTGCATCCCCGGCCCACCCTTCGGCCCCTCGTACCGGACCACCACCACGTCGCCCGCCACGATCTGCCCGCCCAGGATCCGCTCCACCGCCTCCTCCTGGCTCTCGCACACCCGCGCCTTACCGGAGAACTTCAAAATGCTCTCGTCCACCCCGGCCGTCTTCACGATGCAACCCCGCTCGGCCAGGTTCCCGAACAGCACCGCCAGCCCGCCGTCCTGCGAATAGGCGTGCTCCTTGCTCCGGATACAACCCGCCGCCCGGTCCGTGTCCAGCTCCGGATAGTACCGCTCCTGGCTGAACGCCACCTGCGTCGGCACGCCGCCCGGCGCGGCCTTGTAAAACTGCCGCACGTCCTCGTCCGCCGTCCGCATCACGTCCCACTGCTCCAACGCCGCGCCCAGCGTCGGCGCATGCACCGTCTTCGCGTCCCGGTGCAGCAGCCCCGCCCGGTCGAGTTCGCCCAGAATCCCCATCACGCCGCCCGCCCGGTGCACGTCCTCCATGTGATACTTGCTCGTCGCCGGCGCCACTTTGCACAGGCACGGCACCCGCCGCGACAGCCGGTCGATATCCGCCATCGTGAACGGCACGTTCCCCTCCCGCGCCGCCGCCAGCAGATGCAGCACCGTGTTCGTCGACCCGCCCATCGAAATGTCCAGCGTCATCGCGTTCTCAAACGCCGCGAACGTCGCGATCGACCGCGGGAGCACGCTCACGTCGTCGCCCTCGTAGTAGCGCCTCGCCAGCTCCACCACCAGCCGCCCGGCCCGCAAAAACAGCTCCTTCCGCCGCGCATGCGTCGCCAGCGTCGACCCGTTCCCCGGCAGCGCCAGCCCCAGCGCCTCCGTCAAACAGTTCATCGAGTTCGCCGTGAACATCCCCGAACACGACCCGCACGTCGGACACGCCGACCGCTCCATCTCCGCCACCGCCTGATCGGAATTCCTGATATCGGCCGCCTCGATCATCGCGTCCACCAGGTCCACCGCCCGGATCATTCCGTTCCAGTTGACCTTCCCCGCCTCCATCGGCCCGCCCGACACAAACACCGTCGGAATGTTCAGCCGCATCGCCGCCATCAGCATCCCCGGCGTGATCTTGTCGCAGTTGGAAATGCACACCAGCGCGTCCGCCGTATGCGCGTTCACCATGTACTCCACCGAGTCCGCGATCAGCTCCCGCGACGGCAGCGAATACAGCATCCCGCCGTGGCCCATCGCGATCCCGTCGTCGACGGCGATCGTGTTGAACTCCTTCGCCACGCCGCCGTGCGCTTCGATCTCCCGCGCCACCATCTGGCCGAGGTCTTTCAAATGCACGTGGCCCGGCACGAACTGCGTGAACGAGTTCGCGATGGCGATGATCGGCTTGCCGAATTCGCCTTCCTTCATGCCGGTGGCGCGCCACAGGGCACGCGCGCCGGCCATGTTGCGGCCATGAGTCGAGGTACGGGAACGGTATGAGGGCATAAACCCCCAATTTTACCGGATTCCAGTCTCTTTAGCCCATTCGACGAACCGCCGCGCGCACCGGTCGAGGTTCTCCATCGACCCGCCGCCGATCAGCGGCGAACACATCTCGTAGGCCACCGTCCCCCGGAACCCGTGGGTCTCCAGCACCTTCAGGAACCGCGCGTAGTCGATGAACCCCTCGCCCATCGGCACCGCGATCACCGCCGGCGTCTGGGCCTCGTAGTTGATCAGGTCCGGCCGGTACTTGTACCGCGGCCGCAGCTGATAGTCGGCGATGGTCGTGTGCACCGTATGGCTGCCCAGTTTCGCCGCGGCCGTCTCGAGGTCCACGCCCTGCAGCGCCGGCGCCCAGGCGTCGTAGAGGGCTTTCAAATGCGCCGACCCGACCGTGTGCAGAATATCGTGCATCGCCTCGTACCCGACGCCGATGTCGTGATGGTTCTGCAGCCCGAGCGTGACGCCGAAGTCCCCGGCCCGCCGCGCGGCCTCCGCGAGGGTCGAAACGACCAGGTTCCACTGTTCCGGAAACCCCGCGTGCGGCGACTCATACCCGGTAAAAATCCGGACAACCGGGATGCCCAGATCCTGCGCCAGCCGGCACAATTCGGTGAGGTAGCTGAGCTGGATCTCTTTATGCGGAATATCCCGCCGGTCGAGTCCGGCGGTCAGGTCGCAGTAACCGGCGAGGACGTTGTGGGGCAGTTCGAGATCCCGCAGCCGCGCCCGCAGCCCGGCGCGCTGTTCGGGGCTGTAGTCGAGCAGCGACACATGCGGCCGTTTGGCCATCAGCATGACCCCGTCGTACCCCAGCGAGGCGGCTTTCGAAACAAAATCCTCGACAGACAAAAACGCCTGTCCCCACAGCCCGGCGTAACTGACGGAGTGCAACAAAATCGGATGACGCATCGCCCTGAGTCTATCTCACCCCGCGCCCCCCCGCCCCTCCCCCCGCGCAGCTGTCCCGCTCAGGATAGCCCTTCGATTTCGAAGACCTCGGGGCCCGCGGCGGCGTTCGCCCGGCCCGCCGGGAACCGGATGCGAGGTCCTTCCCCACGCGGGAACCACCACGCCGGCGAACAGGCAGCGGTCGTCCCGCCGGTGCAGTCCGAGCGCCGGAGCTGGCGCCCATGCGCAGGTCGATGTTGACTTCGCCGCTGAGGGCGGAATAGGCCGCGGGCGCGGCGGATGTCGGCGATCTGGACCGAAAGCGCGTGGTCGGCGACGAAGGGATTGGGCCAGACGGCGGCGAACAACTGGTCGCGGCTGCAGACCTGCCCGGGCCCTGCCATAATCGTGGCTCGGCGACGTCGAGTCTAAAGTCGCCGAAAGTCAGCACCATGCTTGCCGCGTGGTATCAGAGCCCTCCGGCCAGCCGCAGCAGGAACTCGACCACCGGCATCGAGAACAGGGACGAGTCCAGCCGGTCGAGCCAGCCGCCGTGTCCGGGCAGCGTCGTGCCGGAATCCTTGACGCCCGCGCCGCGCTTGAGGGCGGACTCGGCGAGGTCACCGAACTGGCCCGCGACGTTGCCCGCCATCGCCAGCAGCAGCGCGCCCGCTAGCGGAACATCGGGCAGGAAGTGACGCAGGAAGAAGACCCCGTAGAGGCCCGCCGCGACGGCGCTGCCGATCGCGCCTTCCCAGCTCTTGCCCGGACTCACAGCCGGGGCCAGTTTGCGCTTGCCGATCGACCGGCCGACGTAGAACGCCGCCGTGTCGCCCACCCAGTTGATGGTCAGGGCGAACAGCAGCCAGTAGGGGCTCGCCGTGTGCAGCGTGATCGCCGACCGCCAGGTGCCGAAGGTGTACACCAGGCCGAGGGTGAACATCGCCGCCGAAGGGATCGAATGCTTGAGGTTGGCCGCGCGCAGCGAGACGGCCAGCGCCGCCAGCGTCAGGCCGGCCAGGATCGGGAACTCGTGGCGCGGGGCGAGCAAGAACGCCAGGCCGGGCAGCCAGCCGGCCAGCACGCCGAACCGGGCGCCGTAGTGGGCCGCGATGCCCGCGAACTCCATCCAGCACAGCGAGGCGAACAGGCAGACCGTCCCCGCGAAGACATAGGACGGCGAGAACAGCACCACCCAGGTAATCAACGGGATCAGGATGAGCGAGGTGACGATCCGCTTCATCGAGTCGGCACCGCTTCGGCGAGCGGTTGCGAATCGACCGCGCCGAGGCCGCCGAAACGGCGCTCCCGCTTCTGGTAGTCGAGGATGGCGTTCAGCAGGTCGCGCCGCTTGAAGTCCGGCCAGAAGGTCTCGGTGACGTAGATCTCGGCGTAGGCGATCTGCCAGAGCAGGAAGTTGGAGACGCGGAGCTCGCCGGAGGTGCGGATGAGGAGGTCGGGGTCGGGCTGGCCGGCGGTGTAGAGGCGGGAGGCGAGGGTCTCTTCGGTGACGTTCAGGGAGTCGAGCGTGCCGGCGGCGCGGGCCTCGGCGACGAGGCGGTTCATGGCGTCAACCAGCTCGGCCTTGCCGGAGTAGTTGATGGCGAGGTTGAGGCGGAGGCCGGTGTTGGACTCGGTGGCGCGGGTGGTAGCTTCGAGTTCCTCGCGGACGGTGGCCGGGAGGTACTCGATGCGGCCGATGGCGTTGAGCCGGACGTTGTTGTTCTGCAGCGTCGCGAGCTCCTTGCGGAGGTAGACGCGCAGGAGGCTCCAGAGGGTGTCGACCTCGGTGCGGGGGCGCTTCCAGTTCTCCACCGAGAAGGCGTAGAGGGTGAGGGCGTCAA
>CAYMTH010000471.1:0-4647 GCA_964393235.1 uncultured Solibacteraceae bacterium
GCCTGCCACTCCAGTCGGCGCGATAGCCCCGCCGTCATCCGGATCGTCAACACCGCGATCACCAGCGCCAGCAGCAGGCCTACGCTCATCAAGGTAACCGACTGGTTCACCAGCCGCCCCGACTGCCGCGTCAACTCCCGCTGCGCTTGTGCCGACCGCGCCGACCCGCGCGCCACCAGCTTGCGCACGATCTCGATCACCTGCTCATGCCGCTCCAACAGGTCGTAGGACGAAAGCGATTCCGCGTCTTCGAGCGCCAGCAGCCGCCGCGCCTCGGCGGAAAACGCCGTCGACGCCGCCCGCAGTTCCTTCCACAACGGCTCGTCTCGCGTGCCCACGCCGGTCGCCACGATCTGGTCGATCCCCCGGTCGGCCTCGTTCAACTGCGACAGGATCTGGTCCCGGTCCACCGAGTCCGGCTCCTGGCTCAGGTTGTTGTACACGGCGTTCAGGGCGCCCTGCTCGCGGTGAATCTCGTCGAGCAGCCGGTTGGTTACAACCTGTTCGTCGGCCAACTGCTCTGCCGACGCCCGGATCTGCTGCGCGTTGTAGACGCTCAGGTAACCGGAGGCCAGCAACAGAACGATGACAAGCGCAAACCCGGTGATCAACACCCGCAAGATGCTTTTGTCAGTGATGTGCTGGAACATCGGGCTATCAACAGAGTACTGGACTCCGCCCGGTCCCTCCCCCCATTCCCCCAAAAGGGTATCCGGAATTAGCCTCTCGGAGGGATCGCGGGCGGCCGGACGCTCGGGCATACTGTGAAAGTCCGGTAGCCACGAGTTTGCCGGAAATTTCAAGGAGACAACGCAACATGAAGAAGATTCTGGCGCTCATGATCGCTAGCGCGTTCACGATGGTTACCTTCGCTCAGGCCCCCGCCGAAGAGCAGAAGAAGGAAGGCAAGAAGAAGGGCAAGAAGGGCGGAAAGAAGAAGTCCGAGGAAGCCCCGAAGCAGTAACTGCTTCGCTCGCCGTCACTTAACGGCATTGCAACGCGGGACGCGGCCATTCCGGCTTCGTCCCGCGTTCGCTTTTGACCGGTACCATTTACAATAGTCTGTACGTTCGATGCGCAATGTGATCACAACGGGGGATGTTCCGCTCGGCGGCGTGCTGGAGGTGGTGCGCGGCACCATCGTCACGCCCGCGGCCCGCGAACTGGCCCGGGATCGCGGTGTGCCGATCGTCGAAATCGCCCCGGAACAGTACCAGCCCGCCCGGGAACCGCACCGAACTGTTGTCATCGGCAGCGACCACGGCGGCTTCCGCGCCAAGGAGTTTCTCAAGGGCGTCATCGCCTCCATGGGCTACATCGTCGAGGACGCCGGCGCCTTTGACGAACGCTCCGTCGATTACCCCGACCTCGCCGAAAAGGTCGCCCTCGCCGTCAGCACCGGCCAAGCCTTCGCCGGCGTCATGGTGGACGGCGCGGGCATCGGCTCGGCCATGGTCGCCAACAAAGTGCCCGGCATCCGCGCCGCTCTCTGCTACGACCGCGCCTCGGCGCGCAATTCGCGCGAACACAACCACGCCAATATGCTCACGCTCGGCGGACGCATGCTGACGGAAACGCAGCTCGAGGACGTCGTCCGCACCTGGTTCGCCACGCCGTGGGGTGGCGGCCGCCACCAGCAGCGCATCGACAAGATCACCGCCATCGAAACGAAAAACTTCAAGGGGAACCGGTCGTGACCGACTCCGAACTCGATCTGCTCGTCGCCCGCATCGGTGACGAGTTCATGGCCCGCCTCGGCAAGCCCGGGACCGCGCCGGCGCCTGCCGCCGCGCCGGCTGCCTCCGGCTACGACGCCCCGTCCGGTCCCGCGCCCGCCGCCTCCGGCCCCACCGACGCTCGGCTGGCCGCGATGATCGATCACACGCTGCTCCGCGCCGACGCGACCCGCGACGAGATCCTGCAGGTCTGCGCCGAGGCCCGCACGCACGGCTTCGCCAGCGTCTGCGTCAACGGCGGCTGGGTCCCGCTCGTCGCCCGTGAATTGCGTGGCACCAGCGTGAAAACCTGCACCGTGGTCGGCTTCCCGCTCGGCGCCATGGCCACCGGAGCCAAGGTCTTCGAGGCCGAAGAGGCCATCCGCTGCGGCGCCACCGAAGTCGACATGGTGCTCAACGTCGGCCTGCTGCGCGCCGGCGAATCGCTCGCCGTTGAAAAGGACATCCGCTCCGTCGCCGAGGCCTGTCACCGCGGGGGCGCCATCCTCAAGGTAATCCTCGAAACCGCCCTGCTCAACGACGCGCAGAAAGAGATCGCCTGCCGGATCTGCGTTGCCGCCGGGGCCGATTTCGTCAAGACCTCCACCGGCTTTTCCAAGGGCGGCGCCACCGCCCGGGATATCGCGCTCATGCGCAAAACCGTCGGGCCCGGCATCGGCGTCAAGGCCTCGGGCGGCATCCGCACGCTCGCCGACGCCCGCGCCATGATCGCCGCCGGCGCCAGCCGTATCGGGGCCTCCGCCAGCGTCCGCATCGTGCAGGAATCCGCCGCGCCATGAGCCAAACCCGCCGTAAGGTCAGCCGGTTTCGCGATCGCGCCGAACTCCTCGACTACCTGCTCGAGGTCTCCAGCATCACCTCGGAGACGCTCGATCTCGACCGCCTGCTCGGCAGCGTCGCCCGCGTCATCACCCGCGCCATTCCCGCGCAGCTTTTCGCCATCCTGCTGTACTCCGAGCGCCGCCAGGGCCTCCGCATCCGCTACGCCATGGGCCACCGCCAGGAGTTGATCGACCGCCTGCTCATCCCTCTCGGCGAAGGCGTCACCGGCAACGCCGCCTCCACCCGCGAACCCATCCTCGTCAAGGACGTCCGCAAGGAGCAGAACTACCTCAACGCCATGGACGCGGTCCGCTGCGAAATGGCCATTCCGATGATCGCCCGCGACAAGCTCGTCGGCGTCATCGATTTTCAGTCCACCGAGATCGGCGCCTATACCCCCGACGACGTCGCGCTCATGCGCCTCATCGCCGCGCGCATCGCCAGTTCCATCGACAACGCCCGCCTTTACCGCCGCGTCGACCAGCAGAACCGCACCCTCCGGACCCTCACCAAGACCTCCCAGGGCTTCAGCTCGATCCTCGATGTCGATGAACTCCTCGACACCGTCGCCTCCAGCGTCCGCGCCCTCATGGACTACGACCTGTTCACCGTCTGGCTCCTCGACGAGCCGAAACAGGTCCTCCGCAAACGTTTCTCCCGCGCCACCGCCGGCGGCGAGGTGGTCGAGGAGATCCCGCTTTCCGTCGGCGTCACCGGCTCCGCCGCGCGCCTCCGCCGCCCCATGCGCGTCGAGGACACCTCCACCGACCCGCGCTACATCGCCACGCAGCCCAACCTGCGGTCCGAAGTCGCCGTCCCGCTCATCCTCCGCGACCGCGTCATCGGCGTCATGGATCTCGAAAGCAGCCGCCTGAACTACTACTCGGTCGACCACATGCGCACCCTCGCGCTGCTCGCCCCGCAGGTCGCCAGCGCCATCGAAAACGCGCGCCTCTACGAGGAAATCGCCGCCCGCGAACAGCGCATGGAAAAGGATCTGCAGGCCGCCCGAAAGCTGCAGTCGCTCCTGCTGCCGAACGAGGCGCCGGAGCTCGAAGGCCTCGACGTCGCAGTCGGCCTCCGGCCCGCGCGCGACATCACCGGCGACTTGTTCGACTTCTTCGATTACGACAACGGCCAGGCCGCCATCGTCTTCGGCGACTCCTCCGGTAAAGGCCCCGCCGCCGCGCTCTACGCCGCGCTCGTCAGCGGCCTGCTGCGCTCGCTCGGCCGCCGCCCGCGCCGTCCCGCCGATCTCCTGCAGGCCCTCAACAACGCCCTCACCGAACGCCGCGCCGAAGCCCAGTACGTCACCCTGCTCGCCATGCTCTGGGACGCGCCCACCCGCAAGCTCACCATCGCCAACGCCGGCGGCCTGCCGCCCATCATCTGCCGCGGCGACGTGCTGCTCGACCTCCATGCCCAGGGCGTTCCCGTCGGCCTCCTCCAGGCCCGCGTCTATGACGAAATGACCGCCGACCTCCAGCCCGGCGACGTCATCGTGCTCACCTCCGACGGCATCCTCGACGCCCTCAACGCCGACGGCGAAGAGTACGGCCGCGAGCGCCTCGGCAAAGCCATCCAGGGCTGTTGCAGCCGCCCCGTCGCCGAGATCGTCCAGGCCATCTACGCCGACGTCGCCGTCCACGTCGGCGAGACCGCCCAGTTCGACGACCAGACCGTCCTCATCCTTCGAGTTTCCTGATGCCTTTCCCTCCCTTCACTTACCGTGACCGCAACCTCTACGTCGAAGACGTCGAGCTCGAACAGATCGCCCGTTCCGCCGGCACGCCCGTCTACGTTTACTCCGCCACCGCCATCCGCGAGCGCTACCAGCGCTACCACCGCGCCTTCGGCGCCACGCCCCACCAGGTCTTCTACGCCGTCAAAGCCAACTCCAACCTGAGCGTCCTCCGCCTCCTCGCCGCCGAAGGCGCCGGCTTCGACATCGTCTCCGGCGGTGAACTCTACCGCGTCCTCCGCGCCGGCGGCGACCCGTCGAAGGTCGTCTTCTCCGGCGTCGGCAAGACCCGCGAGGAGGTCGAATACGCCCTCGATTCCGGCATCCACAGCTTCAACTGCGAATCGG
>CAYMTH010000472.1:0-4636 GCA_964393235.1 uncultured Solibacteraceae bacterium
ATGGCCGCCGCCTCCTCCACCCTGCCCGAATACCCGGCCAACCTCACCGCCGGGCTCGACCACGCCGCCGCCATCGCCGACCGCCTCGCCGCCTACGGCGCCGCCCTCCGCGCCGCCATCGACACCGCCACCGCCCTAGGCGACGCCGATACCGCCGACATGTTCACCGGCTTCTCCCGCGAAGCCGACAAAGATCTCTGGTTCGTCGAAGCGCACCTGCAATAATCGGCTTATGCAACCCCACCGCGCCCGGGTCCGGGTCCGCTATGCGGAAACCGACCAGATGGGCGTCGTCTACCACGCCAACTACATCGTCTGGATGGAGGTCGGCCGCGTCGAGTTCTGCCGCGCCGCCGGCCTCTCCTATCGCGACATGGAGAACGAAGGCGCGCTGCATCTGGCCGTCATTGAGGCCAACTGCCGCTATATCTCCCCGGCCCGCTACGACGACGAAATCGAAATCGAAACGACCATCGAAAAGGCCACCACGCGCGGCGTCCACTTCGCCTACACGATGCGCAACGCCGAAACCGGGCAAAAGCTCGCCGAAGGCTTCTCGCGGCACCTGTTCCTCGACCGCGAACTGAAACCCATGCGCCTTCCCGAACGCTTTTACCCGCAGTTCGGACTTTGATACCCTGCACCAAATGACCCCTCCCCTCCGTGGCGCCATCGCCGGCTGCGGCTTCTTCGGCCAGTTCCACATCGAAGGCTGGCGCCGCATCCCCGAGGCCCAACTCGTCGCCGCCTGCGACCTCGACCTCGCCCGCGCCTCCGCCGCCGCCCCGCGCGGCTTCGACGACCTCGAACGCATGCTCGACGAGGTCAAGCCCGACTTCCTCGACATCGCCACCCGCCCCGAGCTCCACCTCCCGATGCTCCGCATCGCCGCCGCCCGCGGCATCCCCGTCATCTGCCAGAAACCCATGGCGACATCCTGGGCCGACTGCCTGGAAATGGTCCGCGTCGCCCGCCGCGCCGGCATCCCCTTCATGATTCATGAAAACTGGCGCTGGCAGCCCTGGTACCGCGTCGTCGCCGCCGAAATGGCCAAGGGCCACCTCGGCGCCCCCGTCACCTACACCTTCCGCACCCGCAAACGCGACGGCGCCGGCCCGGAGCCCTACACGCTCCAGCCCTACTTCCGCCAGATGCCCCGCCTGCTGCTGTTTGAAACCCTCGTCCACCACATCGATACCGCCCGCTTTCTGTTCGGCGAGCTCGATACCCTCTACACCCGCTTCCGCCGCGTCAACCCCGCCATCGCCGGCGAAGACCAGGTCCTCATGGTCGCCACCCACCAATCCGGCCTCGGCGGCATCATCGACGGCAACCGCTTCCTCGATCTCGCCCCCGATTCCCCCTCGCTCGGCGACGCCTTCTTCGAGTTCGAAAACGGCGCCCTCCGCCTCGCCGCCACCGGCGATATCTTCCGCCTCACCCCCTCCGGCGAAGAGCTCCTCTGGCGCAACGACGTCACCGCCGGCTACCGCGGCGACTCGGTCCGCGCGACCTCCCAGCACTTCGTCCAGTCGCTGCTCGCCGGCACGCCCTTTGAAACCTCCGGGCTCGACTACCTCGTCACCGTCGCCGCCGTCGAAGCCGGCTACGAAAGCGCGGCCAAAGGCGCGGCCGTCAAGCCGCCCACCCTCGCCGACATCGAAAAACAGCTCTAACTACCGCAGCACCCGCACCGTCAGCCCGCTGCCCCCCACCGGGCCGAAGTAGACCCGCTGCGTGGCCTTCTGGAAATCGGAGGGCTTGGCCTTCTCGATCGCCAGGAACTTCTGCGGATTCCGGTCCACCAGCGGGAACCACGAGCTCTGCACCTGCACCATCACCCGGTGCCCCTTGCGAAAGGTGTGGAACACGTCCGGCATCCGGAACCGGATCTCGTCCATCTGCCCCGGCACGAACGGTTCCGGCTTTTCGAAGCTCTTCCGGAACTTGCCCCGGAACGGCTCGCCCCGGATCAGCTGCTGATACCCGCCCATCTTCACCCGCCGCGGGTTCGGGTCCGGGTCCGGGAAGTCGTTCGGGTAGACGTCGATCAGCTTCACCACGAAGTCGGAGTCGGTGCCCGTCGTCGAGACGTTCAGCCCCACGTCCACCGGCCCGGCCAGCGTCAGGTCTTCTTCCAGCACACCCGTCTCGAATACCAGCACGTCCGGCCGCGTCGCCGCCTGCCGCTGGTCGTCGAGCATGTACTCGACGGTCATCGTATTGGCCACATAGGGCACCGACGGCACCGGCCGCGCCGGGTCGCTGACATACTCCGCGTACCCCCCGCGCGACGGCGGGTTCCAGCCCAGTCGCCCGTCCCCCTGCAGGTGCAGCGTCTTCTCCACCGCCTCCTTCGGCGGCCACGCCGGCAGGTGATGCCACTGGTTCCGCCCCGTCTCGAACACCACCGCCTCGGCCAGGTTCGCCGGCTTCCCCTCGCGCAGGAACTTCTCGAAGAACGGGAACTCCACCTGCTCCCGGTACCAGCGCGACGTCTTCTGGTCGAACCGCACGTCGCCCAGGTTCTCCCCGTCGTTCGACGCCCACTGCCCGTGCGACCACGGCCCCATCACCAGCATGTTGAACGCGCCCGGGCTGCCCGCCTCGTTGCGCTTATACGTCTCGAGCGCCCCGAACAGGTCCTCGGCGTCGAACCAGCCGCCGACCGTCATCACCGCCGGCTTGACGCCCTTGAGGTGCGGCCGGACATCGCGCGCCTTCCAGAACGCGTCGTAGGTCGAGTGCTCGGTCAGGTCCCGCCAGTACGGCACCTGGTTCTTCAACAGCTGCTCGTTGATCTCCTCGAGCGTGCCCATCTTCAGGAACAGCGAGTAGCCGTCCGGCGAGTCGTAGGCCGGGTTCTTCCGCATCTCCTTCGGGTTGGCCTGCGTGTCTTTGTCGTTTGAGTACATCCACCGCGCCGCATGGGCCAGGAAGAACGCGCCGTTGTGCCGCCAGTCGTCGCCGATGAACCAGTCGCCCACCGGCGCCTGCGGCGAGACGGCCTTCAGCGCCGGGTGCGCGTCCAGCATGCCCATCGTCGTGTAGAAGCCCGGGTAGCTGATGCCCCACATCCCCACCCGCCCGTTGTGCCCGGCCAGGTTCTTCGTCAGCCACTCGATCGTGTCCCAGGTGTCGGTCGATTCGTCGATGTCCTTCGGCCCCGCCTTCACCGGCTTGTGCGGCCGGACCTGTTCGAACACCCCTTCACTCATGAACCGCCCGCGCACGTCCTGGTAGACGAAGATGTAGCCGGCCTTCTGCAGTTCGGCCGACGGCCCCAGCGTCGCCCGGTACTGGTCGACGCCGTAGGGCTGGCAACTGTACGGCGTCCGCGTCATCAGGATCGGGTAGCTCTTCGACCGGTCCTTGGGCTGGTAGACCGCCGTGTAGAGCTTCACCCCGTCCCGCATCGGGATGCGGAACTCGTACTTCGTATACTGCTCGCGGGGCTGGGCCGCGGCGGTGCAGATGGCGAGGAGGCACAGGAGGGCGCGCATAAGTCCCTTATCTTGACACAGCCCCCGGCCCGATTCGCTATACTGCGGACCACCATGCGCCTGCTACTCCTGTTGCTGGCCCTGCCCGTCTTCGCGCAGGACGCCGCCCTCGACCTGCCGAAGAACATCCGCGTCAGCACCTGGGTGCGCGAGGACATTTTTGCCGGCTTCATCGACAACCAGATGGCCCCGTTCGAGCGCGGCGTAAAGAAGCTGGAGCGGATCATCGCCGCCAACCCGAAGGCGGCCGACGCCATCGCCTGGATGGGCGGGGCCGAGATGTACCGTGCCGTCCGCGCCCACGAAGCCGGCGACGCGGCCGCGTTCCAATCGCACTTCGCGAAGGCGAAGGAGCACCTCGCCCGCTGCGTCGCGATCGTCAAGGAGATCCCGCAGTACGCCGTCGCCTGCCACGCCATCACCGGCGGATCGTACTCCACGATGAGCGACCGCCTGCCCCCCGCCGAACGCAAAGCCGGCTGGCTGGCCGCCCGCGAGCACTACACCGCCCTGGCCGCCATCCACGGCGCCGACTTCGACAAGATCCCGGTGCACTTCCGGGGCGAGATTCTGGCCGGCCTCACCATGGCCGCGCAGCGCCTGGGCGAAAAGGACAAGGCCGCGGCGATGACCCGGGAACTGATCGAAAAGCTGCCCGGGACGCCCTACGCGGTCTTCGCCAAGCGCTGGCTCGACAAGCCGGAGACCATGGCGAAGTCGAAGCTCAACTGTGCGACGTGCCACGACAGCGGCCGTCTGGCCGCCGTGCAGGCGCGGCTGAAGACGAACTAGTCGCCGCCGGCGGCGGCCTCGCGGACCGCATAGAACAGGTCGGTCAGCCCGCCCACCGGCGTGATGCGCGGGACGGTCCGGGTGAGGAAGATGGCCACCAGCATCCGGTCGAACTCCTTGCCCGCGCCGTCGAACAGGATCTGGTGCACCTTTTCAGGCGGCATGCCCTTGCGGTAGGGACGGTCGGTGCGCAGCGCGTCGTAGACGTCGGCGATCTTGACGATCCGGGCCGCCAGCGGGATCTGCTCCCCCTTCAGGCCGCGCGGGTAGCCGCTGCCGTCCATGCTCTCGTGGTGGAGTTCCACGATGTCCAGGTAGCGGTCGAAGTGCTGCACCTGTTC
>CAYMTH010000473.1:0-4633 GCA_964393235.1 uncultured Solibacteraceae bacterium
CCTCGCGGGAGTACATGGACCGGATGACGGTGAATTTGTTGGCGATGCGGGCGCAGCGGGGGAGGAGTTCGGAGAAGTGAACGCCGGGAATCGCGGTGGGGATGGTTTTGTGGACGCCGCGGATTTCGAGGGGCTGATCGGGTTTGGGATCGAAGGAGTCGTGCTGGCAGGCGCCGCCTTCCTGGAAGTAGACGATGCAGTTGGTGGCGCGGCCGCCGGCGGCGGCGAGGAGGGTGGGCAGGGTGATGCCGGAGAACAGGAACTGGCGGCGGGAACTCATTGGTTGAGCTGGAACTCCTTGGTGTTGATGAGGGCCCAGAGGACGTTTTCCCAGGCGCGGCGGCGGGAGCGCCCGGCGCGTTTTTCGGCGGCGAGAAAGGCTTCGAGATTGGCCCATTCGCGGGCGGTGGCGGGCCGGGCGAGGGCGCGGAGATAGAGGGCTTCGGCGACGGCGCGATCGTCGAGCGTCTTTTCGGGCAGCGCGGCGAGGATGTTCTTCGGCGACTCGATTTTTTCGCGCACGGGGTCGGGGTTCATCAGGTGGAGGGCCTGGGCGAGGGAGGGGTTCGGGGAGCGGGGCTCGAGCGTGTCGCGGCGCGGCTGGCCGAAGGTGGTGAGGAAATAGGTGGAGCCGATGGAGGCGACGAGATCCTTGGCGGTGGTGCCCTCGGGGTAGTTGGGGAAGTTTTGCGGGATGCCGGTGACCTGGCCGAGTGCGTCGAGGAGGACTTCGGCGGGGAGTTTGCGCGGCTCATAGCGGGCCATGAGGACGCGCTCCAACGGGTCGACGCCGCCGGGGCGGCCGGGGGCGCGCGAGGCGAGTTGATAGGCGCGGGAGTTGAGGATGAGCCGGTGCATGGGCTTGAAGCGGTAGCCCGACTCGATGAACCGGCGCGCGAGTTCGTCGAGCAGAGCCGGGTGGGAGGGCATGTTGGTCGAGCGGAAATCGTCGGCGGGGTGGACGATGCCGGCGGTGAAGTATTCGGCCCAGAGGCGGTTCATGGTGGCGCGGGCGAACTGCATTTTGCGGGGGCCGAGGATCCAGCCGGCCAGCTGCTCGCGGCGGTCCCGGTTGTCGGCGGGGTCCGGCGCGGAGCCGTCGAGGAAGTGCGGGGCGACGGGCTGTTTCGTGTTGGGGTGGGTGACTTCGCCGTCGGGGGTGTTGTACCAGATGCGGCGGTACTGCGCGTAGCCGTGCTTGACCTTCATGCGGCCGAGGAAGGCGGCCATGCCGTAGAAGTCGTCCTGCGTGAGGTTTTCCAGGGGATGGTTGTGGCACTCGGCGCACTCGATGCGCTGGCCGAGGAAGAGGCGCGTGACGGTGGGGATGGCCTTCGAGACGTCGAAGGTTTTGAGCATGAAATCGATGGCGGGGTGCCAGAAGTTGCCGGCGGGATGGACGGTGGTGTCGCCGGTGGCGGTGAGCATGTCGCGGACGGTGCGGTCGTAGGGGCGGTCGGCGCGGATGGCGTCGGTGAGCCAGCGTTTGAAGGATCCGTTGGTGCGGCCCTGGGAGTAGTATTGCGAGTTGCGGAACCAGTCCTCGAACTTGACGAGCCAGTGGGTGGTGTACTCGGGCCGATCGAGGAGACGGTCGATGAGGGCTTCGCGTTTGCGCGGGTCGTGGTCGGCGAGGAAGCGGGCGGTTTCTTCGGGGGAAGGGAGGACGCCGATGAGATCGAGATGGACGCGGCGGAGGAAGGCGGCGTCGGAGCTGGGGGGATAGGGTTCGATGCCGACCTGGCGGAGTTTGCCGAAGATTTCGCGGTCGATGAAGTGGGGCTCGGGCGGGCCGGCGGGGGCGAGCGGGGGCGCGGTGGCGACGAGGATCTGGGCGGTGGCGGTCTTGCCGACGCCGCGGGCGAGGACGGTGGTGATGCCGCGCGCGGCGACGGTGGCTTCGCCGGCGGGGGAGACCTTGGCGACGGCTTCGTCGTTGACGGCGTAGGTGACCTGGCGGGTGAGGTCGGCGGTGGTGCCGTCGGAGAGTTTGCCGGTGACGGTGAAGCGGATTTTCGCGCCGGGGAGGACGATGGACTCGCGGGGCGCGATCTCGATGGCGACGATGCGCGGGCCGGCGGAGGTGCGGCGGGCGCCCTGCTCAAGCCAGCGGAGGAGAATGCGGTAGTCGTCGGAATCCTTGTTGAGCAGGTGGCCGCCGCCGTGGGCCACTTCGAAGCCCGGTTTGCGGAGGAGCAGGGAGTTCGCGGGGTTGGCGCGGTCGACGCGGCGGCCGTTGTGGGCGGTGGTGATCATCGCGTGGTCGGCCGCGGCGTCGGCGCCGTAGAGCGAGAGCTTGAATCCGTTCTGTCCGGCCGGCGAGCCATGGCAGGCGGAGCTGTTGCAGCCCTTCGTGGTGAGCACGGACAGCACGTCGCGTTCGAAATTGATTTCGATGGATTGGGCGAGGGCCGGCAGGACCGCCGCGACGAAGATGAGCAGGCGATGGAGCATACTCAATGCGACACATTCTACATTTCGGCCCCAGCAGTTTTGGGAGGCCGGAGAGCGTATAGTGGAAGGCGGATTTTTCATGGGCTACACGAGACGCTCCTTTCTGAAGGCCGCCACGGCGACTTCGCTTCCCATCGCTAACGCTTCGGCCGCCGGTTCGCGGCGGAAGCCGAACATCGTGATTATTCTGGCCGACGATCTGGGATATGGGGACGTGGGCGTGTACAACCCGGAGTCGAAGATTCCGACGCCGAACCTGGACCGGCTGGCGCGGGAGGGTTCGCGGTTCGTCGACGCGCATACGCCGTGCGGGGTGTGTTCGCCGACGAGGTACGGGCTGTTGACGGGGCGGTATCCGTGGCGGACGGAGTTGAAGACGCAGGTGCTGTGGCCGTGGGACCGGCCGCTGATCGAGGCGGAACGGCTGACGCTGCCGAAGATGTTGCAGCGGCAGGGGTACAAGACGGGCTGCTTCGGGAAGTGGCACCTGGGGTGGACGTGGGCGACGACGGACGGGTCGCAGGTGAATTCGCTGGTGCGGATCGGGGATCCGCAGCGGGAGATCCGGAACGAGTTCGCCAAGAAAGTGCAGTTCGACAAGCCGGTGGCGAACGGGCCGACGACGCGGGGGTTCGACTACTATTTCGGCGTCGACCTGCCGAACTTTCCGCCGTACACGTTCATCGAGAACGACCGGCTGCAGGCGCCGCCGACCGAGACGAAACCGGAGGGGATGTTCGGGTGGCCGGGGGCGATGGCGAAGGGGTGGCGGCTGGAGTCCGTGCTGCCGGAGATCACCCGGCGGACGGTGCGGTGGGTGGAAGACCGGGCGAAGACGGCGGATCCCTTCTTCCTCTACATGCCGTTGACGGCGCCGCATACGCCGTTGGCGCCGGACGATGAGTTTGTGGGCAAGAGCAAGGCGGGGAAGTACGGCGATTTCGTGTACCAGGTGGACTGGACGGTGGGGCAGGTGATGGACGCGATCCGGAGGTCCGGGGCGGCGGAGAACACGATCGTGATTTTCACGTCCGATAACGGGCCGGAGAACCTGACGTATCCGCTGCTGCGGGAGCATGGGCATGCGAGCCAGGGGCCGCTGCGCGGGGCGAAGCGGATGCTGTGGGAAGGCGGGCACCGCGTGCCGTTTCTGGCGTGGGGGCCGGGGCGCGTGCCGGCGGGCGTGGTGGAGAAAGAGATCATCTGCCTCACCGATCTGATGGCGACGTTCGCGGGCCTGCTGGGCGTGAAGCTGCCGGACGACGCGGCCGAGGACAGCTACGACATCGGGGCGGCGCTATTCGGGAAGAAGCGGAAGGCGGCGATCCGCGAGGCGACGGTGCACCACAGCATCAACAACCAGTACGCGCTGCGGCAGGGGGATTGGGTATTCATCGACGCCAATGCGACGCATGGGCCGGCGGAGCCGGATTGGTGGCGGGAGCGGCACGGGATTACGAAGACGGATCACCCGGGGGAGTTGTACAACCTGTCGACGGATCTGCGGGAGAAGCAGAACCTGTACGCCGAGCATCCGGAGCGGGTGAAGACGATGCGGGCGCTGTTGGAACAGTACAAGCGGGACGGGCGGAGCGTGCCGCGGCGGTAGTGGTTTAGACGGCGGCGAGGATGCCGTCCCAGAGGGCGAGACGGGCTTCGAGGGCGCGGCAGGCGGCGGCCTCGGCCTGTTGCCGGCGCACGGGATCGCCGGCGCAGAGTTCGGCGAGGAGGGCGTGGGCGAGGGGGCCGTGGGAGCCGGAGTCGACCTCGATGTGGCGGTCGAGGTAGTAGAAGAACTGGGGGTAGTCCTCGCGGTGCATGGCGCATTCGGCGGTGACGCGGAGGAACATTTGCGGGACGAGGTCTTCGCGGGAGAGGGTAAAGACGGCGGCGATTTCGTGGATTGCGCCGGTGGTCAGGATGGAGAACGTCGTTTCGACGAACTGGACGACGGGCGGGGGCGCGCCGCAGTCGCTTAGCGCGGTGGAGAGGGGTTGGCCGGCGCGGAGGCGGTGGAGGAAGCCGTCGATCCAGGCGGACGGGGCGCCGATTTCGGTCATGGCGGCGCGGTAGAGTTCGTAATGGCTGCGGTAGCCGGCGGGCGTTTCGTCGGACTCTTCGCCGAGGACGATTTCGTTGATGAGGCGGGCGGCGGCGGGGTGGGTCGGGGGCCTGGAGG
>CAYMTH010000474.1:0-1150 GCA_964393235.1 uncultured Solibacteraceae bacterium
GCCCGCTACTTCGGCATCGAAGCCGTCGCCTTCAAGGACGCCTTCTTCCGCCTCCAGTCCGGCCTCCCCGACGCCACCGAGGTCCTCACCGAATCCCGCGTCACCGGCATCTCCAACAACGCCGGCTCCATCCTCGGCCTCTCCAAGCCCGGCGTTCCCAAATCCGACGACGACTTCCGCAACATCGTCGCCGGCCTCCGCCGCGAAAACATCCGCCACCTCATCTGGATCGGCGGCGACGACTCCTCCCGCATCCTCCGCCGCCTCATCGATACCGCCCGCGCCGATAACTTCGCCCTCTCCGTCGTCCTCGTCCCCAAAACCATCGATAACGACGCCTGGATCACCGACCCCGAAAACGCCTTCGCCGAACACACCCTCGGCTTCAACACCGCCGTCTTCGCCGGTGCCGACGCCGTCGCCGGCCTCACCGCCGACGCGAACATGACCGACACCTGGTGGCTCTACGTCTCCATGGGCCGCTCCGCCGGCCACCTCCCCCTCGCCATCTACAAACGCACCGAAGCCGAGTCCTTCCTCATCGGCGAAGAGCTCGAGCCCAATACCCCGCTCGCCGCCGTCACGGATTTCCTCCTCGCCACCCTCCTCAAGAAGGCAGCCAAATCCACCCGCACCCAGGGCGTCACCGTCCTCGGCGAAAACATCATCGAGAAGATCGCCCTCGAAGGCCACTCCATGTCCGCCACCGACATGGGCAACCCCAACCTCGGCGAAATCCCCATCGGCGAAATCCTCCGCCACGCCGTCACCCGCCGCGCCGCCGAACTCGGCTTCCACATCCGCGTCCGCTCCGAATCCATGTCCCGCGGCGTCCGCACCGCCAAGCCTGCCCCCTCCGACATCTCGCTCGGCACTGTCCTCGGCATCGAGGCCGTCCGCGCCCTCCGCCAGGGCCACTCCGAGGTCGTCGTCTCCGTCCGCAACGACCAGCCCTACCACTTCCCCTTCTCCCACCTCATCGACCCCGCCACCGGCCACATCCGCACCCGCCGCGTCGCACCCTCCGTCATCGGCCACGTCCGCCAGCGCTCCCTCTGGCGCCTCCACCCCGCCGAACTCGACGACCAGCCCCTCTTCGAAGCCATGGCCGCCCATGCCCCCCTCGCCGGCGGGCCCGATGGGCTCCGCC
>CAYMTH010000474.1:1160-4633 GCA_964393235.1 uncultured Solibacteraceae bacterium
TCTTCACCCCCGGCGCCAACCAGTTCGGCCGCGAAGAGTTCTTCTAAACCCCTACAGCGTCTCGTTCGCGGGCCAGTACAGCACCTCGCCCGCGTTCCGCACCACCAGCGTGTCCGGATCCGCCTCCAGCGCCCGCAACTGCTCTTCCCCGAACTCCTCCGGCGGCAGATACCCCACGCCCAGCCGCTCGCACCGCTCCGGCGAAATCCCAGTCGCGAAGTACCGCCGCGCCCGCAGCGTCTCCACGCCGTCCTTGTACGTCCCGTCCCCGGCCACGTGGCTCGAATGCGCCACCGCGCTCAGCTCGTAATCCCCGTTCGTCGCCCCGATCCCCTGCAGATACTCCATGCAGTGGTACCCCAGCTTCTCCACGTCCGGATGATGCTCGGCGACCGCCGTAATGTGCGGCGCCACGATGATCAACCGACCGCCCGGCTCCACCACCTGCCCCAGTTTGTAGCTGCCCTTCCCCGCCGTCCACATCTCGTTGTACTTCTTCGGCATCACCGCTACGACGGTCTTGTCGAGCCGCTCCGTCCGCACCACGTTCACTTCCAGGCTCAACTTCGCCGCCTCCCGCTGCGCGTCCACCAGCCCGCCCACGAACACCCCGTTCGTCTCCCCGCCCCGGCCGATCACGAAGGCGACGTGAAACACCGGCGTCGTCACGAACTCCGATGCCCGCTCGATCATCCGCCGCATCGGCGTCTCCACCCGTCCGATCGTCCGCGACACCGCGTGCAGCGCGCCCAGGTAGTGCGTCTCGTCGATCACTTCCCGCCCCGAGACGCCCGGCATCAGGTACTTCGCCCCCGCGCTGATCCCCATCACCTCGTGCGGAAACACCGGGCCCAGAATGACGACGCAGTCGCTCCCGTTCACCAGCGGATGCAGCCGGATCGGGATCTCCTTCCGGATCCGCCCGCCCGAGATCGATTCCACCTCGGCCGCCGTCAGCGTCCCCGCCAGGTCCAGTGCCCCGTCGCAATCGTGGTTCACGAAAACCGGCGGCGCGGCCATCCGGTCGGTCGCGAAGAACTTCGCGATCGCGGCCTCGCTCATCGCGCTATGCGTGCCGGTCGCAATCAGGACGGTGACCTCGCCTCCGCGCGCCCGCAGCGCGTCGACGAGCGCATGAAACACCCGCGCATCGAAGGTCCGGGTATCGTCCGGAGCAATGAGCGTCACCCGCTGCCCCGGCCGTATGCCGAACTCCCCTACCCCCGCCTCGATCGTCCCCGTCAGCTCCGCTTCGCTGATCCCCTGCTGCGCGTTTATCGTGAATTGCATGGCCACAGTCCATTACAGCAAACCCCCTTCCGCCCGCACCACCCGTTTATTCACGAACCTGTCGCCGCTCCCTCATGCCTTTGTAAACCCCGCTTGATACTCCCAAAGGATGCGAAAAATCCTGCTCTGCGCCCTCGGCGCCGCCGCCCTCCTCGCCCAATCCTTCCGGCTGGAGAAGATCGGCGGTTTCGCCACCGGCATCTTCGACCGTGGCGCCGCCGAAATCGCCGCCTACGACCCGGCCACCAAACGCCTCTTCTTCGTCAACGCCAACCTCCCCGCCATCGAGGCCCTCGACATCTCCAACCCGGCCAAACCCGTAGCCGTCTTCCGCCTCTTCATCCCCGCCATCTACGGGAAGGTGGCCAATTCCGTCGCCGTCCGGAACGGCATCCTCGCCGTCGCCGTCGAAGCCGATCCCAAGACCGCGCCCGGCCGTGTCCTCTTCTACGATGCCGCCGGCAATCTTCAGGGTGCCGTCACCGTCGGCGCGCAGCCCGACATGATCACCTTCACTCCCGACGGCCGCTACGTCCTCACCGCCAACGAAGGCGAACCCGCCAACGACTACGCCGCCGATCCTGAAGGCTCCGTCTCCATCATCGACATCTCCCGCGGCGTCACCGGCATCTCCCAATCCGCCGTCCGTACCGCCGGCTTCCAGTCCTTCTCCCGCGAATCCCTCGCCCCCTCCGTCCGGATCTACGGCCGCAACGCCTCCGTCGCCCAGGCCCTCGAACCGGAATACATCGCCGTCTCCGCCGATAGCAAAACCGCCTGGGTCACCCTCCAGGAAAACAACGCCATCGCCATCCTCGATATCGAAAACGCCCGCTTCACCTCCATCGCCGGCCTCGGCTTCAAGGACCACTCCCTACCCGGCAACGGCCTCGACGCCTCCGACCGCGACAACGCAATCAACATCGCCAACTGGCCCGTCCTCGGCATGTACCAGCCCGACGCCATCGCCGCCTTCCAGGCCAAAGGCAAAACCTGGCTCATCACCGCCAACGAAGGCGACACCCGCGACTGGGGCAACTTCAACGAGGAGGCCCGCGTCTCCAGCCTCACCCTCGACCCCACCGCCTTCCCCAACGCCGCCGCCCTCAAAACCAACGCCCAGCTCGGCCGCCTCACCGTCACCACCTTCGGCGGCGACACCGACGGCGACGGCGACCAGGATCGCCTCCTCGTCCCCGGCGCCCGCTCCTTCTCCATCTGGTCCCCCGACGCCCGCCTCGTCTGGGATTCCGGCGATCAGTTCGAACGCTACTTCGAACGGAACCTTCCCGATTACTTCAACGTCTCCTCCACCAACAACACGAAAGACGACCGGTCAGACAACAAAGGCCCCGAACCCGAAGGCGTCACCGTCTCGGAAATCAACGGTCGCGTCTACGCCTTCATCGCCCTCGAACGCATGGGCGGCGTCATGGTCTACGACGTGTCCGATCCCGAGTCCCCCGTCTTCGTCACCTACTCCACCTCCCGCAACTTCCAGGGCAACCCCGCCGCCCTCACCGCCGGCGACCTCGCCCCCGAAGGCATCTTCGTCATCCCCGCCGCCGAAAGCCCGAACAAGCAGCCGCTGCTCGTCCTCGCCAACGAAACCAGCGGCACCATCGCGCTGTTCTCCATCGCCGCGCCCCCCGCCCCCGTATCGGTCGAAGCCCGCATCGATGGACCCGCCGGCAGCGTCACCGTCCGCGAAGCCGCCTTCGACGCAACCGCCTCCACCGGCTCCGGGCTCACATACAAGTGGCGCGTCCTCGGCGCTACCGCCGCCGTCTTCCCGCAGTCGGCCGATGCCCCCCGCATCAACGTCCAATTCGGGCAACCCTACGCCGAATACCGCATCGAACTCACCGTCACCGATGCGGCCGGCGTCTCCAGCACCACCACCCGGACCGTCAACTACGTCGGCCGGTAAACCGCGTTGCGGGGAGCGCACGGCGCGCCCCGCAATCTACGAATCCTTCCGCTCCGGCTCCCACACGATCGGCTCCACCTCATCCCGCCGCGAAGGCCGCTTCACGCGCCCTTCCTTCACCGCCTGCTCCTGCGGTGTCCGTTCGTCTTCGCGTTCTTCGCGTCCGTCGCTCATACACTCTCAAAATACCAGCCCGCGCGAAAAGAACGGCAGAACATACTTCTCCATCCGCTCCCTCACGCCATTGGTATGG
>CAYMTH010000475.1:0-4631 GCA_964393235.1 uncultured Solibacteraceae bacterium
TCCTTTCCATCCACAACGGCGAGGCGGCCACGAGCGCGGAATCCGCTCGCATCACGCAGGGCATCGCGGCCATCCAGGGCACCGACCGCAAGGCGCGCGACCTCGCTGTCCAAGATCTAACGGCGATCGGCGTGCCCGTCCTGACGCCGCTGCTGAAGACCTACAAGGACACGGACCAGCACGAACCGCGCCCGCTCTATCGCCTGTTTGAGCGCATCATGCCGAGCCACGCCGACGGCCTCGACCGCGGTCTGAGCCTCGTGCGCCTCACGTCCGGCGAGGCGCTCCGCGGGACGATTGAACCCTTCTCCATCGGCACACGCGCCTGGAGCGACATCCGCGCCGTCGCCGTGAAACAGAAGCGCATCGCGCGGCGCCTCGAGGTGCACTCCATCCGCCACTCCACGCAAATCGAGTACTTCGACACCGGCGTCGTGCTGGCCACCGCTTCAACCGCATCGGCGCAGGCCTCCGGCTTCACCCGCCTGAGCTGGGATACCGATGGTTGGGCGACCGATCCCAACGGGCTGCAGAAGCCCGGACCGAATTACAAGACGAACCTCGTCGACGGCCACCCGTTCGGCGCCCTGGTGGGCCGTTTCGGCGCAGCCGGCGACGTGTTCTTCGCCGGGCGCAGTTGGACCGCCGCGGCCGGAGCGCGCGGGCGCCTGTACCTCGCCATCAACGACAATCGACACTGGCAGAACAACCTGGGCACCTATCGCGTGCTGCTGACGGCCGCAAATGCTTACGATTTTGGCGATCCGCAATGATCCGCGTTGCATCATCGCGCCAAACAACATAAGCTCTTTGTAAGACATATTGCGATGAACTGCCACCGCGTGGTTCGTTCCTGTCCGCCGTCTGGCGAGGCATTCCCGGTCGGGGTACGGTAAAGTGACCTCGGAGCCGCGGGACGCACAGGAAACAGAGGATAAGAAACTAGTCGTCGTCGCCATCGGCTCTTCTGCTGGCGGACTTGAGGCGTTGCGCCTGCTGTTGCACGGTCTGCCCGCCGATCCCGGGTTCACCTACGTGGTTGCTCAGCACCTGGCGCCACAGCACTCCAGCATGCTCACCGACCTGCTCGCGCGGGAGACGTCGATGCACGTGCAGCAGCTGAACGTCGACGCCCTGATGGAGCCCTCGACGATCTATGTCTCGGCGCCGAACTCAAACATCATCTATCGCGGCGGCTACCTGCGCGTACTGCAGCCGAACGACCGCGGGCCGAAGCCGAGCGTCGACGCCCTGCTCGAATCGCTCGCCAATGAGATCCCGCAGCGCGCGATCGCGATCATTCTCTCCGGCAGCGGCTCGGACGGCAGCCTTGGCGTCCGGGCCCTGAAATCGGCGGGCGGGCGAGTCATCGCGCAGGACCCGCGGACGGCGAAGTATACCGGAATGCCGCAATCGGCGATCGGGACCGGGCTCGTTGACGCCATCCTCCCGCCGGCCGAGATCGGCCCCTACCTTATCCGTATCCGCGATTGGGTCGTTGCAGGCGACGGCCGCCGCCCGCAACGACGCCGCACCGCCGAAATCGAACAGGTCCTCGAGAAGATCAACCTCGCCACCAACAGCGATTTCCGCGGCTATAAGACCAACACCATCAGCCGCCGCATCCAGCAACGCATGCTCGCGATGCGATGCCAGAATCTGCGCGAGTATATCGGCCTGCTCGACGAAAACCACGAAGAGGTGCAGAACCTGGCCCAGAGTTGCCTCATCTCGGTTACGTCCTTCTTCCGCGACGACACTTACTTCGACGCGCTCGCCAATCTGATGAAGCAGCAGCACTCCCTGCCGTCGAAGGACCCCATCCGCGTCTGGGTGCCCGGCTGTGCCACCGGCGAAGAGGCTTACTCGCTGTCGATCCTGTTGTCCACCCGCTTGCCCGGCCGCCGCATCCAGATCTTCGGCACGGACCTCGACGAAAACGCCATCGCCTTCGCACGCAAGGGCCTGTATCCATCCGCCGTCATCGGTTCGCTCTCGCCCGAACTGATCAACCGCCACTTTCTGGAGACCTCCTCCGGGTTCCAGGTTGAACGCGCCATTCGCGATCTGGTCGTCTTCGCCCGTCACGATCTGCTGCGCGATCCGCTCTTCCTGAACCTCGACCTGATCAGCTGCCGCAACCTGCTCATCTACCTGCGCCCGGCCATGCAGGAAGAGGTGATGCGCAAATTCCACTATGCGCTCAGCCCCGGCGGCGTGCTCTTTCTCGGCCGCTCGGAAAACCCGGCCGGCGACTACTTTGAGTGCGTCGACCGGCGATCCCGGCTGTTCATCAACAAGCCGATTTCGGAAGGCGAGCGCCGGCTGCCCGTCACCCGCGACTGGGGCAGTTTCGACCGGGGCGCCATGGGGGCCAACACCGACAGTTCCGGAACGCCCAGCTTCCTGCAGAATCTCCTCGTTGACAACTTCGCGCCACCCTCGGTTCTGATCGACGAAAACTTCCGCATCCTCGAAAGCTACGGCGACATTGGCCGCTACCTCTTCCTGCAGGAAGGCAAGCCGCAGTTCACGCTGCTATCGATGGCGCCCCGCGCCGTCGCCGGATCGCTCCGCGCTCAGGTGCAGCGAACCCTGAAGCTGCAAAAGCCGACCCGCGGAATCCCGCGCAAAGTGAAGCTCGCCGGCGCCGAGTGCCTGTTGCAGGCCAACGTCTTCCCCGCCCTGCGTCCAACCCAGGAACGCCTCTTCGTCGTCAGCTTCATCGAGTCCACCGTCAACGACGAACCGCATACCGTTCAGACCTCCGCCGAGAGCGACGAACAAATTCGGGAGCTCGAGCGCGAACTGCACACGACGCGCGAACATCTGCAGGCGGTCGTCGAGGAACTCGAAACCTCCAACGAAGAACTGCAGGCCCTGAACGAAGAATTGCAGTCCTCCAACGAAGAGTTGCAGGCCTCCAACGAAGAGCTCCACGCCTCCAACGAGGAGCTGCAGTCGACCAACGAAGAGCTCATGACGGTGAACGAGGAGCTCGAACACAAGTCGATCGAACTCGCCTTCAGCATCGAGGATCTCGAAAACATTCAGAACAGCCTCGACTCCCCTCTGCTGGTCGTCGACGGCCGCGGCTACTTCCGGCATAGCAACGAGGACGCCCGCCGCCTGTTCGGGCTGAATTCCGACCACATCGGCGGTCCGCTGGGCGTTCCCAACGAAGCGGGGCTGGCCACGCAGATCGCCGCCCGCGCGCAGAAAGTGACCGCCACCGGCGAGGCGAACGAGTTCAAAGCCGTCGTCAACCACCGGCACTTCCGCGTCTGTGTCCGGCCCTACATCGGTCGGCACAAGGCCACCCGCGGCGCCGTCATCGTCTTCCACGAAGACACCGGCCTGATCCAGGTCTACGAAAAGCTCCGCCGGGCCGACATCCGCCAGCGCATTCTTTCCGCCCGGCAGGAAGCGACGCTCAACGCGCTCACCGCGCAGATGGCCGTGGTCGACGCGCGCGGCGTCATCGTCGTGATCAATGCCGCCTGGAAACGCTTCGCCCAGGCCAACGGCTACGTCGGCAAACGCTTCGGCGTCGGCGTCAACTACGTCGCGATCTGCGAGGAAGGCGCCCAAATGGGATCTCCGGGCGCTGCCGCCGCCCTAGAAGCCCTCCGCGCCGTCCTCGGCGGAAAACTGCCCACCGCCACGTTCGAGTATCCCTGCCACTCGCCCACCGAAAACCGCTGGTTCCGTTGCGTCATCAACGCGGTCCCGGAACCGAAGGCCGGCGGCGCCGTGATCATCCATAGCGACATCACCGACCAGGTCCGGAAAGACGAAAAGATCTCGCGCCAGCTCACCGCCCTCGACTCGGCCGCCAACGCCATCTTCATCACCGACGCCGAAGGCCGCATCGACTGGAGCAACCAGGCGTTCCAGCGCCTCTCCGGCTACTCCGCCGACGAGCTGCAGATGAAGACCCCCTCGCTGATCGAGGAATCCGCCGCCCGCATCCCCTTCGTCGCCGCCGTCGAAACCTGCCGCCGCACCGGCGAACCCTGGACCGGCGAAGTCACCCTCATCTCCAAGTCCGGCCGCCCCTACACCGTCATCCAGACCATCACGCCCATCGAAGGCGTCGACGGCGACTGGAGCCACTTCGTCGTTACCCACGAAGACGTCACCGAACAGAAGCGCGCCGAGGCCCACATGCGCTTCGTCGCCGAGCACGACGAGCTCACCGGCCTGCTCAATCGCAAGAGCTTCATCGCCCGCCTCGACGACGCCATTCAGCGGGCCGGCGGCGCCCGTCTCGCCGTCATCTTCCTCGATCTCGACCGCTTCAAGGACACCAACGACACCCTCGGCCATCTCGTCGGCGACCAGATTCTTCGCGAAACCGCCGAACGCCTCCGTTCCGTCCTCCGCGACAGCGCCACCCTCGCCCGTTTCGGCGGCGACGAGTTCGTCCTCTTCATCGAGTCCGCGCAGGAGGCCGGCCACATCGATTTCGTCGTCGAGCGGCTCCTCAACGCCTTCACCCGTCCCCTCGAGGTCGGCGGCCGTCCCTTCCTGATCACCGCCTCGGTCGGCATCACCCTGTACCCCGACGACGGCCAGTCCGCCGAGGAGCTCCTCCGCAACGCCGACCTCGCCATGTACCGCGCCAAAGC
>CAYMTH010000476.1:0-4613 GCA_964393235.1 uncultured Solibacteraceae bacterium
GAAATTGAGAGGGGAAGGCCTGCGCCTTCCCCTCTCGCCTTTCCACCCCGAAAAAACCAAGGTTCAAACCAAGGAACAAACCAAGGTTCAAACCAACGAACAAACCAACTAACCTATTGAAAACCAAAGCATAACGCCGCACACTTTTCTTCCCCTACCCCAGCAGCCGCGACACGAAGTTGTTCTCCCCGTGCACGTCGGTCAGCCGGAAGTCCCGCCCCTGGAAGAAGTACGTGAGCCGCTTATGGTCCACCCCCAGCAGCGCCAGCAGGGTCGCATGCAGGTCGTGCATCGTGAACGGATCCTCGGTCGCCCGCAGCCCGATCTCGTCGGTCCCCCCGATCGCCTTCCCACCGCGGATCCCGCCCCCGGCCATCCACACCGTGAACCCGTACGGATTATGGTCCCGCCCGTTCCGGTTCCCCGATCCCCCCTCGGCCCCGTCCGTGAACGGCGTCCGCCCGAAGTCCCCGCCCCACAGCACCACCGTGCTCTCCAGCAACCCCCGCGACTTCAGGTCCGCCAGCAGCCCCGCGATCGGCTTGTCCACCTTCTTCGCCATGAACTCGTGGTTCTGGTCGCACTGGTTGTGCCCGTCCCAACCCACTTCCGACCCCTTCTTCCCCCCCGAGTACAGCTGGACGAACCGCACCCCCCGCTCCACCAGCCGCCGCGCCATCAGGCACTGCATCCCGAACTCCGCCGTATCCGGCTCGTCGAGCCCGTACAGCTTCCGCGTCGCCGCCGTCTCTTTCCCCAAATCGGCCACCTCCGGCACCGACATCTGCATCTTGAACGCCAGCTCGTAAGCCGCCATCCGCGCCGCCAGCTCCGTGTCGCCCGCCCGCGCGTTCGCGTGGTCGCTATTGAACTGCCGCAGCAGGTCGAACATCTTCCGCTGCTCCCCCGCCCCGATCTCCTCCGGCCGGTTCACATTCAAAATCGGCGGGTTCTCCGCCCGCAGCACCGTCCCCTGGTACGACGCCGGCAGGAAGCCCGAACCGTATAGCGGCGCCCCGCCCTTGATGCCCCCGTCAAGCATCACCACATAAGCCGGCAGGTTGTCCGTCTCGGCCCCCAGCCCGTACACCACCCAGCTCCCGACGCTCGGCCGCCCCACCCGCGCCCAGCCCGTGTTCATCCAGTTCTGCCCCGTAATGTGCGTGAACCCGTCGTGATGGCACGACCGGATCACCGCCAGGTCGTCGGCGTGCGCCGCCGTGTGCTCGAACAGGTCGCTCACCGGCAGCCCCGATTGCCCCCGCTTCTTGAACACCCGCCGCGAAGCCATCAGCGGGACCTTGTCCATCTTCGTGAACTGGAAGTCCACCTTCCCGAAGCTCGGCGGCACCGGCTTCCCGTCGAGCGACTCGAGCAGCGGCTTCGGATCGAACGTGTCGATATGGCTCGGCCCCCCGTGCATGAAGAGGTAGATCACGCTCTTCCCCTTCGCCCGGAAGTGCGGCGCCTTCGCCGCCGCCCGCGCCTCCGGGGCCAGCAGCCAGCTCGCCGCCAGCGCGCCGAATCCGAGCCCCGAGCGCTCTAAAAACTCCCGCCGCGAGCGGGCCTGAGAGAAATGAGGAGGTACCATGGCCAATCAGTCCGTATACAGAAACTCGTTGAGGTTGAACAACACCAGCGCCAGCTGCGGCAGCGCCATCCCCGCCGCCCGCTCGCGCTCGGCCGCCGTCGGCGTCCGCTGCAGCGTCCGCAGCCACAGGTGCGTCAGCGGATCGCCCGTCGCCCCCGCCGCCGCCGCCAGCCGCTTCGCCTGCGCCAGCATGAACTCGCTATTCATCATCGTCAGCGCCTGCGGCGCCACCGTCGTCGCCTCCCGCCGCGCGCAGCTCACCGACGTGTCCGGAACGTCGAAGCTCGCCAGCATCGGCAGCGGGAACGTCCGCTTCACATACAGGTATACCGACCGCCGGTCGTGCTCCCGCGGGTCCATCGCCTCCGGCCACTGCTCCCGTGCCCACATCGTCGAGTACTCTTCCTTCGACAACGGCGGCACCACCGGCCGCCCGCCCATCTTCGGGTTCAACACCCCGGCCGCCGCCAGCACCGAATCCCGCAGCGTCTCGGCGTCCACCCGCTGCCGGTTCGCCCGCCACAGGTACCGGTTGTTCGCGTCGATCGTCGCGTTCGCCGCGTCGTCGGCCGAGTCCCGCTGCCACGCCTCCGACAGCAGCATCGCCCGGGTCAGCTTCTTCATGCTCCCGTGTTCCATCAGCTCCGCCGCCAGCCAGTCCAGCAGCGCCGGATGCGTCGGCGCCTCCCCCTGCCGCCCGAAGTCGTTCGGCGTCGCCACGATCCCCCGCCCGAACGTCCAGGCCCAGATCCGGTTCGCCATCACCCGCGCCGTCAACGGCTGCCGCGCGTCCGTCAGCCACAGCGCCAGCGACTTCCGCCGCAGCACCGGGTCCACTCCCGCGCCCCCGGCCAGCACCGCCGGCAGCGCCGGGTCGATCTTCGGCCCCTTCGACCGCCAGTCCCCCCGGCTCGTCAGGTAGATGTCGTAAACCTTGTCCGCCGGGCCCAGCACCGTCGCCGTCTGGGCCACCGGATTCGCCTTCAGCGCCGCCTCGCCCAGCGCCCGGATCAGCCGCTCCCGCTCCGCCGTCTCCTCCGGCGTATAGCTGATATCGGCCGCGATCCCCTGCGCGTTCTCTTTCAGCCCCGCCTCCGTCATCGCCAGGTCCAGCTTCGCCGCCAGCGCCTGCTGCGCCGCCGTCCGCTGCCCCTCCGGCGTGTCGAACGCCGCCAGCACGTCCGCCCCGAACCGCGCCCGGACTTTGTCCACCACCCGCTTCCGCGCGCCCGCGTCGATCCGCCCGATCGCCGCCTTCAGCTCCTCCGCCTTCAGCCACCGCGGGTAGCCCGACTTGTACCCGTAGATGCTGAACTTCGGCACCACCGGCACCTCCCGCTCATCGGAGGCCGCGAAGACGGCCATCATCCCGTGATAGTCCCGCGCCGTGATCGGGTCGAACTTGTGGTCGTGACAGCGCGCGCACCCGAACGCCAGGCCCAGAAACGCCTCGCCCGTCGTGTCCACCACGTCGGTCAGCCACTCGTACCGCTGCTGCCCGCCGAACAGCCCGGCCTCGTGGTACACCGGCCCGATCGTGTACATCCCGGTCGCGATCTTCGCCTGCAGGTGCCGCTGCTTCTCGGCCGGCACCTGGAAGCCGCCGTCCAGCGCCAGGTCGTCCGGCCAGATCTCGTCCCCGGCCACCTGCTCCTGCACGAACTGCGCGAAAGGCTTGTCTTCATTGAACGCCGCGATCACATAGTCCCGGTACCGCCACGCGTTCGGGAAGTAGATGTCGGTCTCAAAGCCACCCGTATCCGCGTACCGCACCACGTCCAGCCACCGCCGCCCGAACCGCTCCCCGAACCGCGGCGAGGCCAGCAGCCGGTCCACCAGCTTCGCGAACGCCCCCGGATCCGGGTCTTTCTCGAACGCGGCCACCTCTTCCGGCGATGGCGGCAGCCCGTGCAGCGTATAGTAGGCCCGCCGGATGAGCGTCCGCCGCGAGGCCCGGCCCACCGCCCGCAGCTTCCGCGCCGCCAGCTCGGCCCCGATAAACCCGTCGATCGTCGCCTGCCCCTTCGGCCGCTCCACCGGCCGGAAGGACCACCACGCCGGCGCCGCCTTCGCCCCCTCCGTCCACGCCGCGCCCCCGTCGATCCACGCCCGCAGCACCGCCACGTCCTCGGTCGAAAGCCCCTTCTTCCCCGGCGGCATCTGCACCGCTCCATTCCGCAGCACGGCCTGGTAGAGCAGGCTCTCCGACGCGCGCCCCGGCACGATCGCCGGCCCCCGCGCCCCGCCCTTCAACGCGCCCTCGCGGCTCCGCAGGTCCAGCCCCGCCATCTTCGCCGCGCCGTGGCACGAAAGGCACTGCTCACTCAGGATCCGCAACGCCCGCTCATCGGCGAGCAAGGGCAGACACGCTGCCAGCGCAAGAAGTCCAGACCGTCGCACGGCTTCTAAGCTATCGCAATCGCCTACCGGTTGAACTGCGGCACTTTCAACTGCACCCCGCCCTGCAGCGCCGACTGGTGCGCCACGATCCCCGGCGCCGTATACGCCACCGCCTCATACACGTCCACCGCCGGCCGCCGCTGGTTCAACACCGCGTCCACGAACTCGTGGGTCAGGAACGTGTGCGACCCCTCGTGCCCCGAATTGTGCCGCAACGGCTCCGGCAGCATGTCCGTCGCCCACCACTTCTTCTCCTCGTACTTCTCCAGCACCGCCGCCTGCCGCGCGAACCCGCCCGAGTCCTTCTCCTGCAGCGTGCTCCACTTCACCGTCGCCGGCCCCAGCCCGTTCGGGTGCGCGAAGAAGAAGCTCATCTTGTCCCCGAAATACTGCGCCCGCTCCGCGCCCCGGTGCGCCCCCTTCCACCACACCGCCACCCGGAAGCTCGTCCCCCGGTCGGTCTGAAACAGCGCCGTCTCGTTCCAGAACGGGTTCTTGTAGACGTTGTCTTTCAGGATTGGGTCGCCGTCGCCCCACCCGATGCAGGTCGCGTTCACGATCCGCTCCCCGGTCACGCTCAGCAGGTGCGCCGTGCAGTGCGTCGGGTAGTGCATCGGCGGCA
>CAYMTH010000477.1:0-538 GCA_964393235.1 uncultured Solibacteraceae bacterium
CCGAAGTGACCCGCGACCTGTTCCGCGCCGATGACCAGCCGGAACAGTCCTATTCGGAACGTCAGATCTTCGAAGCGGCCTCCTCGCGCCTGGCGCGTGAGCTGGCGGCGATGGAAAAGCGGCACGCGGGGCTGGCGCCGAAGAAACTGCTGTTCGTGATCGGGCGGACGCCGGGGCGGCTCGACGGACTGATCGCGGTGGGGAAGGGCTCCTATTTAAATGAGCTGATGCGCGCGGCGGGGGGGCGGAACGTGCTGGCGGATTCGCCGGTGGCGTATCCGAAGATTTCGCTGGAGGGCGTGCTGCGGCTGGCGCCGGACGTGATCGTCGACATGGGCGAGATGGCGGCGACGGTGGGGGTGACGGAGGAGCAGAAGCGCGCGGTGGAGCGGCTGTGGCGGGGGCGGACGGGGGTGAAGGCGAAAGTCGTCGCGGTGGCGGCGGACATTTTCGTGGTGCCGGGACCGCGGGTGGCGGAAGCGGCGGCGGCGTTCGAGGCGATGCTCGACGGGATGGCCGTGGCGGAAACGCCGGCGGG
>CAYMTH010000477.1:548-4340 GCA_964393235.1 uncultured Solibacteraceae bacterium
CGATGAGCACGGTGGCGCTGGAGGGGGTCGGGTTCGCGTATCCGGGCGGGAAGCCGGTGCTGGACGGGGTGACGGCGCGGGCGGAGGGGCAGGAAGTGATCGCGATTCTGGGCCCGAACGGCGCGGGGAAATCGACGCTGCTCGACATCGTGGCGGGGCTGAAGCGGGCGGGGGCGGGGCGTTGTCTGCTGGACGGGCGGGACGCGGCGGCGATGAGCCGGGAGGAGGCGGCGCGGGTGGTAGCGCACGTCCCGCAGGCGCTGCCGGGCGAGGTGCCGTTCACGGTGGAAGAGGTGATTCTGACGGGGCGGATCGCGCACGGGGGCGGGCTCTACGAGAGCGAGGAGGATTATGCGGCGCTCGACCGGGCGATCGGGCTGGCGCGGCTGGAGGGGTTCCGGGGGCGGCGGTACGCGGCGCTGAGCGGCGGCGAGAAGCAGCGGGTGCTGGTGGCGGCTGCGTTGTGCCAGGAGACGCCGGTGCTGCTGCTGGACGAACCGGGGGCGCATCTGGATCCGGAGAACGAGGCGGCGCTGTGGGACCTGCTGCGCGGGACGGGGCGGCTGGTGCTGATGGTGACGCATCACCTGGCGCTGGCGGCGCAGAACGCGGACCGGATCTGGCTGCTGGACCGGGGGCGGCTGGTGGCGGACGGGGCGCCGTGCGACGCGATGCGGCCGGCGGATCTGGAGCGGGTTTTCCACGTGCCGTTCCACTGGCACCAGAACGGGGAAGGGCGGGTGTTTCTGACCTATGGGCGGTGACGCGCGGCGAGTGTTCTGGGGCTCGGTGCTGCTGGCGGTGGCGGCGGTGGCGGTGTGTCCGTTTCTGGGCGGGAGCGGGATGGACTACGGGAAGCTGTGGCGGCGGGAGGCGCCGGACTGGGACATTTTCGTCGAGCTGCGGATGACGCGGACGCTGCTGGCGTTGATTACGGGCGCGGCGCTGTCGGCGGCGGGGGCGTTGTTCCAGGCGCTGCTGCGGGACGCGCTGGCGACGCCGTCGAGCCTGGGGGTTTCGTCGGCCGCCGCGATGGGAGCGGTCTCGGCGATCGCGCTCTGGCCGGGGGACGAGGCGGGGTTTCCGATCGTGTGGGCGGCGGCGCTGGCGGGGGCGGGCGCGGTGATCGCGCTGGTGATCGCGCTGGGGCATTTGCGGCGGTTCACTCCGTTTTCGCTGCTGTTGACGGGGATCGCGGTGAACGGGATCTGCGCGTCCGTGGTGCTGTTGCTGCACTCGCTGGCGGGGATCACGAAGAGCTTTCAGATTACGCACTGGCTGCTAGGGAGCGTGGACGCGGTGGGGTACCCGGTGCTGGCGGTGCTGGCGGCGGCGCTGGCGCCGTGTTTCGTCTGGATGCTGCGGCGGGCGCGGGTGCTGAACGTGATCAGCTACGGGGAGACGTGGGCGGCGGGGCGGGGGGTGGACTACCGGCGGGTGACGTGGCAGGGGTTCGCGGTGGGGGCGCTGCTGGTGGGGTCGACGACGGCGGTGACGGGGCCGATCGCGTTCGTGGGACTGCTGGTGCCGCACCTGTTGCGGCGGGTGGTGGGGCCGGACAACCGGGTGCTGCTGCCGGCGTCGCTGTTCGGGGGCGGGGCGTTTCTGGTGATCTGCGACACGGTGGCGCGGAGCGCGTTCGCGCCGATGGAGGTGCCGGTGGGGGTGGTGACGGCGCTGCTCGGGGGGCCGTTTTTCGTGTGGCTGGTTTGGGCGCGGTAGGGTTGGGTTTTCAACAACTTTTGGGTTATCCCGTGAATTTGGCGTTTTGGGGCCCCGAGGGACCACCTGGAACGGCGAAGAGGCCTGGCTACAGGGTGATGGCAGACAGGCCTCTCTACTGTCATTATACCAAGGCGTCAATGGAAAACCGGGGCAGATCGGACGCAACCCGTTGATTCTAAATGGGCGGAAGTGCTGTGAACGGAGGATTCGAGGGCGTTAGGGGATCGAGGGCCGTTCCGCTACTTCTCCGATTCCAGGGTGTAGGCCAGGATGGTGTCGCTGGTGACGGGGTTGTTGAAGAAGCCCCCGCCGGTGGCGGTGATAACGACGTATTGTTTGCCGTCACGGGCTTCGTAGGTGATCGGCGTCGCTTCGGCGGCGCCGGGGAGTCGGACCGTCCAGAGCTCGGCGCCGGACTTGGCGTCGAACGCCCGGAACCGGGCGTCGTCGGTCGCGCCGACGAAGATCAGACCCGATGCCGTAGTGATCGTCCCGCCGTTGCCGGGACGGCCGGTGTTGTTCTTGCCCTCCGGCAGGTTGTCCGACACGCCGAGCGGGACCTTCCAGGCGATGTCGCCGGTGTTCACGTTCACGGCGACGAGTTCGCCCCACGGGGGCTGCTGACAGGGGAACTGCTGCGGACCGATCCCGCGAACAGAGAACCGGCCGCCGCCCGGGAAGCCTTCGTACGGGCCGTCCGGGTCGACACGGTTGCCCTGGCCGGCGCCGACGGCGGGGCCGGACTTGGGGTCGTGGTCCTTAAGACCGGAGACCTGGCCGAGTTCGTTGACATTGGCGATGAGGTAGCCGAGCTGCGGGTTGAACGACACGCCGCCCCAGTTCACGCCGCCGTGGTTGCCGGGGAACTGGACGCGGAGACGGTTGTAGGCCGGGGGGAGATAAGGTCCGCCGGTCTGCATCCCCTTGAGGAGTTTGCGGCAGGCGGATTCGATTTCGGGGGTGACGGTGGCCACCTCTTCGGGCGAGAAGGTCATGCGGGAGAGGGGCGGGGGCTTCAACGGGAAGGGCTGGGTCTTCGACGCCCGTTCGAGGGGGACTTCGCTGGCGGCGACGGGGCGTTCCTCGACGCCGTAGATGGGTTTGCCGGTGACGCGGTCGAGGAGGAAGAGGAGCCCGTTCTTGCTGATGGCGGCGACGGCGGGGATGACCTTATTGCCCTGCTTGACGTCGAAGAGGGCGGGGGCGGCGGTGAGGTCGATGTCCCAGATGTCGTGGTGGACGGCCTGAAAGTGCCAGAGGTATTTGCCGGTGTTGGCGTCGGCGGCGACGAGGCTGGTGCCAAAGAGGTTGTCGCCGGGACGGTCGCCGCCGTACTGGTCGACGGAGGGGGCGCCGAAGGGCATGTAGACGATGCCGCGTTTGGCGTCGATCGAGAGGAATGTCCAGACGTTGATGCCGGAGCGGTTTTTCCAGGAGTCGCCGGGCCAGGTGTCGTGGAACTTTTCGCCGGGCTGGGGGACGGAATGGAACGTCCAGACGAGTTTGCCGGTGCGCATGTCCCAGGCGCGGACGTCGCCGGCGGGGCCGCGGGGCGGGTTCTCCTGGGTGGTGCCGCCGGTGATGACGAGGTGTTTATAGACGATGGGCGGGGAGGTGAGGGCGTTGCGGCCGGGGAGGCCGCGCATGATGGCGTCGGTGTTCAGGTTGACGACGCCGTTGTCGCCGAAGGCGGGGTTGGGCTTGCCGGTGCGGGCGTCGAGGGAGTAGAGCTTGCCGTCGGAGGAGCCAAAGACGACCTGGGCGGGGGTTTTGGCGTCGCCGGGCCAGTATTCGAGGCCGCGGGTGGAGGGGACGCCGGTGGGGAGTTGGAATGACCAGATTTCGCCGCCGGAGACGGGGTCGAGGGCGGCGACGCGGGAGTAAGGGGTGGTGACGTACATGACGCCGCGAACGACGAGGGGGGTGACTTCGGAGGGGCGGAAGCGGGCGCACATCGCGCAGTTCCTTAAGGAACATCTCATCGTGGTCATCATCACGACCGAGGAAGCAAAGCGGCTCGATGGGATGCCCGGACTCAGGGATGACATGCCCGAGGGATGGACATGG
>CAYMTH010000477.1:4350-4607 GCA_964393235.1 uncultured Solibacteraceae bacterium
GGGCGGGGGGCGGCGGGTTCATCGCCCGCGGGGGCGGGGGCGGGGTGGGGGGGGGGGGGGGGGGGGGGGGCGGTGAAGTTCTTGGGCCGCATGTGGTAGACCCAGGCGAGCTTGAGTTTGGCGACGTTGGCGGGGGTGATTTGGGTGAGGGGCGAGAAGCGCATGGCGCCGGGGTCGTGGCCGTAGGTGTGCCATTCGCGGGCGGGGTCGGCGGGGTGGCCGGCGGTGGGGTAGCGGGCGGTCTTGTTTTCCGTTGC
>CAYMTH010000478.1:0-382 GCA_964393235.1 uncultured Solibacteraceae bacterium
CGTACTGCATCTGGTTCAGCACGCTCAGCGAGTCCAGCATCCGCCGCCGCACCTTCCCGTTCACACCGTCCGGGTTGTTGATGTACAGCACCGGATCGCCCCCGGCGCGCAGCGCCACGCCCGCGTGCTGCGACGACAGGAACCCCGCCGACCACAGCCGCGCCGAAATCGCCTGCACCGGCGCCCGCGGATGCGAGTGCTGCGCGTTCAGCACCACGAACGACGGCAGCTCCTGGTTCATCGTCCCCAGCCCGTAGCTGATCCACGAACCGATGCACGGCTTGCCCGCGTTCATGTTGCCCGTCTGGATGAAGGTGATCGCCGGCTCGTGGTTGATCGCCTCGGTGTGCATCGACCGGATGATCGTCAGGTCGTCCACCAT
>CAYMTH010000478.1:392-1111 GCA_964393235.1 uncultured Solibacteraceae bacterium
CCACGCGCCGTTCTTGCCGTGCTGGGCGAACTTGAACTTCGACGGCGCGATCGGGAACCGGCTCTGCCCCGAAGTCATCGTCGTCAGCCGCTGCCCCTGCCGCACGCTCGCCGGCAGGTCTTTGTCGAACCAGTCGGCCATCTTCGGCTTGTAGTCGAACAGGTCCTGCTGCGGCGGCGCGCCCACCATGTGCAGGTAGATGCAGCGCTTCGCCTTCGGGGCGAAGTGCGGCAGCGCCGCGCCCCGCGCGTTGTCGCCCGCCAGCAATCCGGCCAGCGCCAGCCCGCCGATCCCGCGCGCCCCGCGGCCGAAAAACTGCCGCCGCGTCTCGATCCGTACCGCTTCGTCCCAGGGAGTCATTACTTGTTCAGCGCCTCGTCCAGATTCAATACGTTATTGGCCAGCATCGTCCAGGCCGCCAGCTCCGCCTCCGGGGTCTTCCCCTCGGGCTTCGATTCACCGATGCGGATCAGCTTCGCGGCCTCGGCCGCGTTGCTCTCGTAGAAGGCCTGCAGGTCGACGTAGGCCTTGCGCAGCACGCCGCGCTCGCCGCCCTCGAACCGCCGCGCCAGCACGCGCTCGGCCAGGTAATCGAGCCGCTCGTCGAACGAGCCGCCGGCCCCGATCGACCGTTCCGCCAGCGCCCGCGCCGCTTCCACGAACTGCGGATCGTTCATCGTCGTCAGCGCCTGCAGCGGCGTGTTCGTCCGCTCGCGACG
>CAYMTH010000478.1:1121-4602 GCA_964393235.1 uncultured Solibacteraceae bacterium
ACCGCGCAGTTCTCCCGCGTCGGCGCGTTGAAGATCTCCATCGACGCCGGCGGCGCGCTCCGCTTCCAGAACCAGTACACCGACCGCCGGTAGAGCGCCTCGCCCGCGTCGCGTTTATAGAACCGCGTGTTCGACCCGATCATCGCCACCGCTTCCCAAACGCCGTCCGGCTGATAGGTCTTCACGCTCGGCCCGCCCACCCGGTCGTTCAGCAGACCGGCCGCCGCCAGCGCGTAATCCCGCACCACCTCGCCGTCCATCCGGAACCGCGGCCCACGCGCGAGCAACCGGTTCTCCGGATCCTTCTTCAGCTTCTCCTCCGTCACCGCCGCCGACTGCCGGTAGGTCTCCGACATCAGCATCAGCTTGAACATCTTCTTCACGTCCCAGCCCGACTCGCGGAACTCGACGGCGAGCCAGTCGAGCAATTCCGGATGCACCGGCGGCGTCCCCTGGCTCCCGAAGTCCTCGGCCGTCTTCACGATTCCCGTGCCGAACACCTCCTGCCAGAACCGGTTCACCGTCACGCGCGCCGTCAGCGGGTTCGACGCATCGACGATCCACTTCGCCAGCCCCAGCCGGTTGCGCGGATAGCTCGGGTCCATCGGCGGCAGCACGCCGGGCGTCGCCGGGTCCACCTCTTCGCGCGGCGCGTCGTACATGCCGCGGTAGAGGACGTGCGCCTTCGGCTTGCGGTCCGTGCGCTCTTCCATCACCAGCGTCACCGCGCCCCGGTTGCGGATCTGCCGCGCCTCGGCGTTCAGAGCCGCCAGTTTTTTGTTCAGCTCGCGATACTCGGCGTCGTAGAGGTTCAGGTAGCGCAGCCGGTCCGCGTTCGGCCAGTCCATCGCGATCTTCGCCTCTTCGGACGAGATCACGCGGTTGAAGATCTGGAACTCGGCGACGGCGCCGCCTTCCAGCCCGCGCGCCCGTTCCTTGCCGAGCAGCAGCGGCGCCGTCACGGCGATCTCGCCGGTCAGCTTCGTGTTCATGTCGCCGCCGCCCTGCAGCGGGATCACGCGCCCGTTCAGGTAGAGCCGCAGCCCGGCCTGCTCGCGGGTGCCGTCGTAGCTGATGGCCAGGTGGTTCCAGCTTCCCTGCTCCATCTGTTCGAGATGCGCCGCGCGCACCGTGATCGACTTGCCGTCGCTGCCCGTCATCCGGAAGTTCGCCACGCGCGCGCCGATCTCGATCAGCCAGCCGGCGTTCTTCGACTTCGGATCCGGATCCATCTGGCTCGCCACCACGTAGCTGCCCTCTTCCTTCGGGAAGTAGAACCACGTCGCGATCGAGAACGCGTTGCCGGCGGCGAAGATCTTCTGGTTCGGCAGTTCGAGGAACTCGCCCTTGCCGAACCGCACGGCGCGCTGGCCCGGCTTGCGCCCTTCGCCGATCGTCGCCTTGTCGAGCTTCTGCTCCCAGAGCGAGAACACCTGCGAGGCGCGGTCGAGCGGGGTGCGCAGATCCTGCTTCTTCGCGTTGGCCGGCATCGGCAGCGCGCGCAGCTCGGCGCGGCGCTTTTCGACCGCCTCGCGCTCCTGCAGCAGCGCTTCCCAGCGCGCGCGGTCCTCGTCGCGCGGCACGACGACCGTCGGCGGCGGGTCCGGGATGTTGTCGTCCATCGTGTTCTGCGTCGTGTTGCGGAAGAACGCGGCGAGCGAATAAAAGTCCTTCTGCGAGATCGGATCGAACTTGTGATCGTGACAGGTGGCGCAGCCGACCGTCAGGCCCATGAACACCGCGCCGGTCGTATCCACGCGGTCCTTGGCGTAGATCGCCTCCACTTCGTCGACGATGATGCCGGCCTCGTTGGTCGAGATGCCGCAGCGGAGGAAGCCGCTGGCGATCTGCTGCTCGAGCTTCCGGCCCGGCAACATGTCGCCGGCGATCTGTTCGATCGTGAAGCGGTCGAACGGCATGTTCTTGTTGAAGGCGCCGATCACCCAGTCGCGGTACGGCCACATCTCGCGGTAGTTGTCGACGTGGATGCCGTGGGTGTCACCGTAGCGGGCCGCGTCGAGCCAGTAGCGCGCGCGGTGCTCGCCGTAGCGGGGCGAAGCGAGATACTTGTCCACCAGGCGCTCGTAGGCGTTCGGGGACTTGTCGTTGACGAAGGCGGCGACGTCGGCCGGATCGGGCGGCAGGCCGGTCAGGTCGAGCGCGACGCGGCGGGCGAGCGTCCGGCGGTCCGCTTCCGGGGCCTGCGTGAGCCCTTCGGCCTTCAGGCGCGTTTGAATGAAGTGGTCGATCGCATTTTTGCCGGCCGGCGCGGGCGCCTTCTCCGGCGCGCGGAAGGCCCAGTGCTCCTTCCACGGGGCGCCCTGCTCGATCCAGGCGCGCAGCGTTTCCTTCTGTTCCGGTGTCAGCACCTTGTGCGTCGAGGCGGGCGGCATGCGCAGCGCGGGCTTTTCGTGCGTGATGCGCTTATAGAGCGGGCTTTCGTCCGCCTTGCCGGGCACGACGGCGCGCGCCAGCGCGCCCTCCTTCGTATCCAGCCGCAGGCCGGCCATCCGCGAACTCTTATCGGGTCCGTGACAGTGAAAACAGGCGTCGGAGAGGATCGGCCGGACGTCCTTCTGAAAGTCCACCGGCTTGCCTTTTTGCCCGAACAGCGCGACCCCGCACAACGAGGCGGCGATCAGTACACGAACCATCGACATATCTCCTAATCTATACCGTTACACTGAAAGCGGGGTTCCGCCGGTGCTTCGCCTCCTGGCCGCCCAGTTCCGCAATCCGCTGCTGCTGATCCTGATCGGCGCGGCTGGGGTCTCGATCTTCGTCGGCGAGTGGCTGGACGCGGGGATCATTCTGGCGATCATCGCGGGCAGCGCGCTGCTCAGTTTCTCGCAGGAGTATTCGGCCAGCCGGGCGATGGAACGGCTGCGGCGGCGCGTTCAGATCAAGGCCGTCGTGGTCCGCGAGGGGCGGCGGGAATCGGTCCCGATCGATCAAGTGGTTCCGGGCGACGAGGTGCTGCTCTCGGCCGGCTCGTTGGTGCCGGGCGACGCCGAGGTGATCGAAGCCGACGACTGCTACGTGAACGAGGCCGTGCTGACGGGCGAGACCTATCCGGCGGCGAAGGGCCCCGGCGACCCGGTGTACCTCGGCACCAGCGTCCGCAGCGGGCGCGGGTGCGCGCGGTGGGCAAGGCGACGGCGTACGGGAAGATCGCGGCGCGGCTGGAACAGCGCGTGCCGGAGACGGCCTTCGAACACGGCATCCGGCATTTCGGCTACCTGCTGACGCGGGTGATGCTGGTGCTGGTGTTCGGCGTGTTCGCGGTGAACGTGGCCGGCGCCAAGCCGCCGGTCGATTCGCTGCTGTTCGCCATCGCGCTCGCCGTGGGCCTGGCGCCGGAGCTGCACATGCACCGGGTCCTTGGCCCCGAGCCACGCCAGGCAGGCGGGCTCGTACAGGTGCTCGATGAGGCCCTGCGACACGCGGCGGCCGTTGCGGTACACGTTGATGTCGCCCGCCT
>CAYMTH010000479.1:0-1854 GCA_964393235.1 uncultured Solibacteraceae bacterium
GAGGTTGTCTTCGGAGGGTTCCATCCAGGCGTTGAGGCGGGCGCGGGTGGTGCCGGCGCGGGGGAGGAGGAGGGGGTGGGCGGTGATGTCCTCGCAGGCGATGGATTTGGCGCCGGCGAGGGGGTGGTTGGGGGGGACGATGCACTTGATCTCGTCGGCGTGGATGAGGACGACCTGGAGCTTTTTTTCCTGGATGGGGAGTTGGCAGATGCCGAAGTCGGCGAGGTTGTCGACGACGGCTTCGACGACGCGGGCGCCAAAGGAGCGGTCGACCTGGAGCTGGACGTTGGGGAAGAGTTCCTTGTAGCGGGAGAAGACTTCGGGGAGGACGTAGATGCAGGTGGCTTCGTTGGCGGCGATGACGAGTTCGCCGCGGGGCACCTTTTCGAGCTCGTTGATGGCGTCCTGGGCCTGGCGGCGGAGGTTGAGGATCTGCTCGGCGTATTCGGCAAAGATCTTGCCGGCCATGGTGAGCGAGATACGGGTGCCGAGGCGTTCGAAGAGGGTGGTGTTGAGTTCCTGTTCGAGCTGGCGGACCTGGGCGGAGATGGCGGGCTGGGTGCGGTAACAGGTCTGCGCCGCCTTGGAAAAACTCTTCAGGCGGACAATTTCGAGGAAGGTATGGAGTTGATCCAGGTCCATTGCAAAGCGGGAAAGAACTTGCCAGCTTGATTGTAGCGTAGTGGCCACCCCTTCGGGGTGAGGTTTACGGGGGGCAAATCCCGCTATGCTATTTGTGATGAGGCTGGGGATCGATTTCGGGACAACGCGGATCGTGGTGGCGGCTTCGGACCGGGGGAATTACCCGGTGGCGGCGTTTGAGGGGGCCGACGGGGAGGTTTGCGAGTGGTACCCGCCGCTGGTGGGGGTACGGGACGGTCGGCGGATTTACGGGTGGGAGGCGTGGGCGGCGCAGGGGGATGCGGGGGCGACGGTGGTGCGGAGCCTGAAGCGATTTCTGGGCGGGGCGGGACCGGAGACGCCGGTGGAGATCGCGGGGGTGCGGGCGCCGCTGGCGACGGTGCTGGCGGAGTTGGCCGGGGCGCTGGAGCGGGATTTGCGGGAGCGGTCGAACTTGAAGATTCCGGCGGGGGAGAAGCTGGAAGTGATGCTGGGGGTGCCGGCGGGGGCTAACTCGAACCAGCGGTTTCTGACGGTGGAGGCGTTCCGGCAGGCGGGGTTCGCGGTGGTGGGTTTGTTGAACGAGCCGTCGGCGGCGTCGATCGAGTACGGGCATTCGCACCGGGACAAGACGACGAAGCGGGACGCGATTCTGGTGTACGACCTGGGCGGGGGGACGTTTGACGCCTCGCTGGTGGAGCTGGACCGGCATTCGCACGAGGTGCTGGCGAGCGAGGGGATTCCGACGCTGGGCGGGGACGATTTCGCCCACGTGCTGGCGGTGGCGGCGCTGGAGGCGGCGGGGCTGGGGGCGGAGGCGGCCGACGGATTGACGCAGGCGGAGTGGTTCCGGCTGGAGGAGGAGGCGCGGCGGAAGAAAGAGGCGCTGCACGCGAATTCGCGGCGGATTCCGGTGGAACTGGATCTGGTGCGGCCGGAGTGGGGGACGGCGATGGTGGCGGTCTCCGATTTCTACGACCGGTGCGAGCCGCTGATTGCCGAGACGCTGCACGCCGTCGATGAGCTGGTGGGGCGGGCGGAGGGGGGCGTGGAGGCGATTTACGTGACGGGCGGGGGGAGCGAGGTGCCGCTGGTGTCGCGGCTGTTGCGGGAGCGGGGTGCAACGCGGGTGCTCGCCTGTGCCACCCACGCGGTGTTCTCCGGGCCTGCGATCGAACGCCTCTCCGCCCCGGGGCTGTTTGAGGAGGTGATCGTCACCAACTCGATCCCCCT
>CAYMTH010000479.1:1864-3548 GCA_964393235.1 uncultured Solibacteraceae bacterium
CGCGGTCGCCGTACACGCGGGCGGCGACAGCGATCGGGCTGGCGATTCACGCCGACGAGACGGCGGGGTATGTGTTGCGGGACCGGTTTACGCGGTACTTCGGCGTCTGGCGGGAGGCCGAGGGCGGGACGAAGATGCGGTTTGACGCGTTGTTCGGCAAGGGCGAGCCGCTGCCGGGGGAGGGGGAGGCGCCGTTGCGGCGGACGCGGGAGTACGAGGCGGTGCACAACATCGGGCACTTCCGGTATCTGGAGTGCAGCCGGTTGACGGCGGACGGGCAGCCGGACGGGGACATCACGGTCTGGGACGAGATCCATTTTCCGTTCGACCCGGCGCTGCGGGCGGCTGAGCGGGTGGACCGGTTGGCGGTGGCGCACACGGAGCGGCCGCAGCGGATCGCGGAGTCGTACCGGTGCGGGACGGGCGGGGAGTTACTGGTGAGTATTGCGAATTTAGACGCCCATTATGACCGGACTTACCGGTTGGGGCGGTGGGGAGCGGAGGCGGAGGCGATCGTGCCGGGGCCGAAGCGGAAAGCGGCCGTGCGCCGCAAGAGAGCGACAGCTGGAGAATAACTTACTAACTATATGTTGAAGCCTTCCTTGAACTGGTTCCTGATTTTTGTGCCGATTTCGGCGTGGCTGCACTACATGCAGCCGGATGCGCATACGGCCACCTTTCTATGCGCGTGCCTGGCGATTCTGCCGCTGGCGGGATGGCTGGGGAAAGGCACCGAGAACCTCGCGCATCATACGGGCGAGGCGGTGGGCGGATTGCTGAACGCGACGTTCGGGAACGCGGCGGAGATGATTATCGCGATCGCGGCGATGCGGAACGGGTTGTACGACGTGGTGAAGGCGTCGCTGACGGGTTCGATTATCGGCAACGTGTTGCTGGTGGCGGGGTTGTCGATGCTGGCGGGCGGGTTGAAGTTCAAGACGCAGACGTTTAACCGGATGGCGGCGCAGAACCAGGCGACGATGCTGCTGCTGGCGGCGATTTCGCTGATTCTGCCGGCGGCGTTCCACTATCTGGCCGGGCCGGCGGGGGTTCCGAAAGAGAACGACCTGAGCATGGAGATTTCGATCATTCTGCTGGTCGTTTACGTGTTGAGCCTGGTGTTTTCGCTGGTGACGCACAAGCAGCTTTTCGGCGGCGAGGGCGGGGAGGCGCACGGCGGGGAGGCGCAGCCGTGGAGCAAGGGCAAATCGGTGGCGGTGCTGGCCGGGGCGACGGCGCTGATCGCCTGGGTGAGCGAGATCCTGGTGGGATCGGTCGAGCACGCGGCGCACAGCTTCGGGATGACGAGCGTGTTTGTCGGCGTGATCGTGGTGGCGATTATCGGCAACGCGGCGGAGCATTCGACGGCGATTCTGGTGGCGATGAAGAACCGGATGGACCTGGCGATGGGGATCGCGATCGGGTCGAGCATTCAGATCGCGCTGTTTGTGGCGCCGGTGCTGGTGCTGTTGAGCTACTTTATCGCGCCGTCGCCGATGAACCTGGTGTTTACGCCGGCTGAAGTCATTGCCATTACGCTGAGCGTGCTGATTTGCGCGCAGGTGGCCAACGACGGGGAGTCGAACTGGATGGAAGGGGTGCAGATGCTGGCGGTGTACGCCATCATGGGGGTTGTGTTCTACTTCCTGCCGGAGTTACATGGGAAGTGATGATAAGTCGATGG
>CAYMTH010000479.1:3558-4601 GCA_964393235.1 uncultured Solibacteraceae bacterium
TGATCCCGAGATGGCTGGTCGCCGCGCTGTTGCTGGTTTTGCCAGGGTGCGGCGACCTGCTGTCGGTGTATCCGGCCGGGGAGGGCGTACGGGAGAGCTGGCTGGAAGGGCGGTGGGAGTGCGCGGATAAGGACTGTAAGGGCACGGCTTACGTGAGGCCCGGGGCGGGGGCGGATTACGATGTGGTGTGGGTGCCGGGGGAGGCGGAAGAGGAAACGACTCGGTTCCGGGGGCGGCTGGTGAAGATCGGGGCGCGGCTGGTGCTGGATCTGGCGCCGGCGAAGCGGGCGGACTTTGCTGTGCCGGGCCATTTCTTTCTGTTGGTGGAACGGGGGGATGGCGGGCTGCTGAAGCTGCACTGGCTGGACTCGGAGTGGCTGCGGGAGCAGGCGCGCGGGTCAGCGCACATCGTGGTGGAGAAGCAGCCGGTATTGACCGGGGACGCCGGGGCGTTTTTGACGAAGTTCGGGCTGGACGGGCGGGCGGTGTCGGGGACGATTTCGTTTAGGGCAGGGCGTTAAGGAAAGCTACCGTGCGGGGGACGAGTTGGTCCGTGCCGGGGCCGGCGAGGGCGTGGCCGCGGCCGTCGAACCAGATGGTTTCGTGGAGGATGCGGTGCTGTTTCAGGACGGCTTCGAGGCGGGTGACCTGATCGGCGGCGACGGCCTGGTCTTCGCGGTATTGGAAGATCAGGGTGGGTTTGGCGCCGGGGCCGAGCTGGAGAACCGGGGAGGCGTCGGCGGGCGGGAGGCCGCCCATGAGCTCGTCGACGAGCTGGCGGGAGCGTTTGTTGGTGGTTTTGAGGAGAGTGGCTTCGGCGGTGGGGTTCATCTGCCAGTCGCGGAGGTCGGTGGGGCCGGAGATGTCGACGACGGCGCGGATTTCGTCGCGGAGCCGCCAGCCGGCGAGGAGGGCGAGGTGGGCGCCGGCGGAGGCGCCGAGGAGGGTGATTTTATTGGGATCGAGGTGGAAGCGGGCGGCGTTGGCGCGGAGGTAGGCGAGGGCGGCGCGGACGTCTTCGAGCGGGGCGGGGAAGGCGTGGG
>CAYMTH010000480.1:0-3246 GCA_964393235.1 uncultured Solibacteraceae bacterium
GGCGTTGTTGGAGATGCCGGTGACGCGGGATTCGGTGTAGATCTCGGTGGTCGCCGTGTCATTAAAAAAGAGGCGGAAGAAGGCGTCCTTGAAGGCGACGGCTTCGATGCCGAAGTAGCGGGCGTGGGTGAAGACGGAGCGGATGACGGCGTTGTTGCCCGAGGCGGCTCCGCCGGAGAGGCCGATGCCAATGCGTTTGATTTCCGGCATAAAGGGGTGTCCTGAGGGGTCCAGCTTTCAGGATACCCGAGGGTCAGAAGCGGTAGCCGAGGGCGAGGGAGGCGGCGAAGCCGGCGTGGATGCCGCGGAGGACGTAGAGGCGGACCTGGGGGCGGAAGTACCAGCCGGGGCCGATGGATTTGGCGACGCCGGCGCCGAGGGCGAGGCCGGGGTTGGAGTGGGCCCGGGAGTCGAACTGGTCGCGGGCGGCGGCGAAGCCGAGGTCGAAGAAGGGCCGCCATTCGCGGCCGCCCTGGAGGCGGAGGCCGGCGGCGAAGAGGTCGACGGAGGAGATGGAAGCGGAGCGGCGGAGGGTGGAGGCGCGCTGCCAGTGGTTGTATTCGGCGAAGAGGGCGGCGGGTTTGGTGGGGAAGGCGCAGAGTTCGGCGCCGATGACTGTATAACCCGGGGAGCCGGTATCTTCGGCGGCGAAGGTGCCGCCGCCGATGGTGAAGCCGGCTTCGGCGATCTGGGCGGGGAGGGGGAGGGCGAGGAGGAGCAGCAGCAGGGCGGTTTTGAACATCTCAGTGCACCATGGGGACGAAGCGGACGGGGATGGACTCGCGGCGGCGGAGGGCGCCGGAGGGGAGCTTATCGATGACGACGAGGCGCTGGTTGTCGTGTTCGCCTTCGGGGGCGACGAGGCGGCCGCCGGGGGCGAGTTGGGTGGTGAGAGCGGCGGGAATGGCGGGCGGGGCGGCGGTGAGGAGGATGCGGTCGAAGGGGGCTTTTTCGGGCCAGCCCAGGTAGCCGTCGCCGGCGCGGATGGTGACGTTTTTGTAGTTGAGGGCGGCGAGGGTTTGGGCGGCGGAGGCGGCGAGGGCGGGGACGATTTCGATGGTGAAGACTTCCTTGCAGAGAGGGGAGAGGACGGCGGCCTGGTACCCGGAGCCGGTGCCGATTTCGAGGACCCGGTGGGTGGGTTCGGCGGCGAGGAGTTGGGTCATGAGGGCGACGATGTAGGGCTGGGAGATGGTCTGGCCGTGGCCGATGGGGAGGGGGTGGTCGCGGTAGGCGTGGGAGCGGAGGGGCGGGGGGACGAAGAGGTGGCGCGGGGTGGCGCGGAGGGCGGCGAGGACGCGTTTGTCCTTGATGCCGCGGGCCTCGATCTGGTCGCGGACCATTTCGCGGCGTTCTTTATCGAAGGTGGCGTCCTGGGCGAAGGCCAGCGAGAGGGCGACGGAGAGGATCCAGAACCGCATGGTGTACCGGCTCCGGCCTCAGTGTACGCCGGGGGGCGGGGAATTGGAATGGGGATCTTAGGGCTGGAGGCGGAGGAGGACTTCGCCGGCGGGGAGGACGGCGACGTGGGGGAGGCGGGAGAGGCGGGCGAGGGTGGCGCGGAGGAAGGGGGAGGAGAGGGGGCCCCAGCCTTCGCCGTCGAGGCCGTGGGCATTGAAGACCCACCAGCCGCCGGGTCCAGCGAGGAACTGGTCGAGCTGGGACTGGACGAAGGCGTCGGCATTGCCGGGGCCGAAGGAGCGGCAGGCGATGCGGGTGGGGCGGCGGGCGGTGGGGATGGGGTTGATCATGGACGGGCCGCCGGTGCGGATGGCGAGGAAGCGGGAGAGGGCGTAGGCGTCGAGATCGGGGTTGGAGGCGTTGTAGGCGAAGGAGTAGACGGGTTGGGCGGGGTGGAAGTTGGCGAGGTGTTCGCGGAAGTATTCGATGCAGAGATCGATGCGGTGGCGGGGGAGGGTGGTGAGGTTGACGTGGTCGTAGGTGTGGGGCATGACTTCGTGGCCGCGTTCGCGGAGGCGGTTCCAGAGGTCGAAGCCGGCTTTGGGGAAGGGGACCATGGGGTCGGGGAGGCCGCGGATGGTGGGTCGGAAGTCGGGGAAGTGGCCGAGGGCGATGACGTTCAGGCAGGCGCGGAGGCCGAACTCTTCGTGGATGGAGGCGATGTGGCGGAAGGATTTGTCGAAGCCGTCGTCGAAGGAGAAGGTGACGATGTGGGTGGGGGCGGGGGAGGGGAGGGCGGCCTGGAGGAGGAGGTGGCGGCGGGTCACGGGGGCAGTATATCCCGGCTATTGTGTCTCCACGCAGTATCTTTGATTCGAGTAGATGGAAGCCTGCCGGCAGTTGCCGGCCTTGCGGACGGTGAACTGGCCGGAGCCGGCGGGCATGGCGGACCAGCGGCGCCACCACTCCCGGGCGAGGGGCTCCATGAAGTTGACCTGGCCGCCGCCTTTCCAGTCGACCCAGACGGCGCGGAGGGCGCGTTCGCGGAAGATGCCGGGGGTGCCGTCCTTGCCGGCTTCGGGGAAATGGAAGACGGCGTCGAGGGGGGTGGAAGAGCGGGCCCAGGTGGAGAGGGCGTCGAGTTCGGGGGAGTGGACTTGCGGGTAGTTGCGGACGCCGCCGATGTGGAGGATGGCGAACATGGAGGCGACGATGGCGAGGCCGGGGGCCCAGGCGGGGAGGCGGAGGGACCAGGCGGCGAGGAGGGCGAGGGCGGCGGCGAGGAGGAGGTGTTGGAAGAGGCCGGGGGAGTTAGGCCAGAGGAGGTCGAGGGGGCGGGTTTGAATGGAGACGGCGAAGGGGAGGAGGAGCCAGAAGGTTTTCTCGCTGAGGGAGCGGGCGAGGGCGGCTGCGATGCAGGTGGAGACGATGGCGGCGAAGGTGGTCCAGAGGACGGCGCGGGCGGGCTGGAGCTGGGGCATGAGGCTCCACTTCAACCAGTCGGTGGTGACCCAGGCGATGAGGAGGCTGAGGAGGCCGAGGAGGGGTAGGCTGCCGAGGAGGAAGCGGGCGAAGCTGTCGAGGCGGTCGCCGATGCGCCACCAGGCGGCGAGGCCGACGGCGGCCAGAAAGAAATGATGGAGCCAGAGGTTCCCGAACCAGGCGCCGACCCAGACGTAGGCGGTGCGGAGTCGCTGCATCTGTTCGACGTCGGGAGAGATGGTGGAGAAGAAGTCCTGGTGGAGGCGGACGCCGGACTGATACTTGGCCGACAGGGCGACTACGGCGACGGCGGCGGCGATGCAGGCGAGGAAGCGCCAGCGGCCTTCGCTCTGCCAGGGCATG
>CAYMTH010000480.1:3256-4580 GCA_964393235.1 uncultured Solibacteraceae bacterium
AGAAATCCGACGAAGGCGGCGGCGCCGGCGGCGGGCCAGCGGCCGATGGCGGCGAGTCCGGCGGCGAGGACGATCATGGGGAGGGCGAAGGTGCGGGGCGTCGGTTCGTATTCGACGGTGAGGACGGAGGGGCCGAGGACGGTGGCGCCGAGGCCGTAGACGCCGGCGGCGAGGACGCAGGCGGAGTAGCCGAGGCCGGCGGACTGGGCGAGGAGGAAGACGCCGAGGAGGCCCATGAGGCGGGTGAAGAGCTGCTGGGCGACGAGGAAGGGCTGGAAGTCGGCGCCGGTGAGTTTGCGGAAGGCGACGGCGAGTTCGTCGTAGAGGGTGAAGGAGAGGTGGGGGTGGGTGGCGATGATGTCGTTGGAGAGCACGCGGGAATCGACGAGCTGCTCCATCATGGGCAGGTAGATTTGAGAGTCCTGGTGGAGGTAGGTATGGCCGGGGAAGACGAGGAAGCCGAACAGGCAGATGCCGACGAGGGCGGCGAGGGCCGCGAGCGGGCGTTCGTTCATTGGGCGGGAGTTTTCTCGAGCTGCTGTTGGATCCACAGCCGGGCGGGATTGAGGGACTTTGCTTTCTGGAGGGCCTGGCGGGCCTCGGCGTTGCGGTTGCCTTTGCGGTGGGCGAGGCCGATCCAGAGCCAGGCTTCGGGGAGTTTGGGATCGATGGCGGCGGCTTTTTGGAAGTCCTTCATGGCGAGGTCGACGCCGCCGCCGAACATGGCGGGGAGGTAGAACTTGCCGACGCCGGAGGAGAGCCAGGCGAGGGCGGACTTGGGGTTCATCTGGAGCGCTTTTTCGATCTCTTCCTTGGCGCAGCGGCCGTGCTGGAAGCCGGCCATGGGGTCGGCGGGGATGACCTGGCCGCAGAGGGTGCCGAGGAGGCGGTGGTATTCGGCGTTATTGGGTTCGAGTTTGAGGGCGGTTTTGGCGGCGGTGATGCCGAGTTCGGCGGCGGAGCGGGCCTGGCGTTTGTCGCGCAGTTCGAGGGCAACCTCGCTGAGGTAAGAGTAGGCGAGGGCGGTGTCGTAATGGCCGGCGGCGTTGCGGGCGGCTTTGGCGCGGTCGGCGCCGGCTTTCTCCAGGGCGGCGCGGTCCTGGCGATTGCGCGCCGATTCGAGGGTGGCGTCGGCGGCCAGGGCGGCAAAGGTGGCAAAGGAGAGGAGGAAGAAACCGCGCATCGACTGTTTCATTTTCGCAGACTTCTAGATACGCGCAATTTTGCGGTGGATTGTTAAAAAGTAGAGGGCGAGGGCGATGAGGAGGCAGCCGTTGATGGCGAGGATGATGGGGGCGCCGTGGATCTGCATGAGGCGGCCGGA
>CAYMTH010000481.1:0-775 GCA_964393235.1 uncultured Solibacteraceae bacterium
GGCTTTGCCGACGACGTTGAGTTCGTGGCCGAAGCGGGTCTGGTAGCGGCCGGTCATGAGGCCGGCGCGGGAGGGGCAGCAGTAGGGGGCGGAGACGTAGGCGGTGCGGAAGCGGGCGCCGTTGCGGGCGAGGGCGTCGATGTGGGGCGTGGGGATTTCCGGGTTGCCCTGGCAGGAGAGTTCGCCGGCGCCGAGGTCGTCGGCGAGGATGAGGACGATGTTGGGGCGGCGGGCGGGGGGCGGGGGGGCGGTGGCGGGGGCCGGGGGGGGGGCGGGGGGGGAGGGGGGGGGTGGGGGGGGGGGGGGGGGGGGGCTGGGCGGCGGCGGCGAGGTTGGAGATGAAGGCGCGGCGGGTCATGGGCGGGGTGGTTAGAGAAAGAGCTCGACGCGGACGCGGAAGAAGGCGGCGAGGGATTTGGCTTGTTCCTTGCTCACGCCGCGCTTGCCGGAGAGGATTTCCGAGACGCGGCTTTTGGAGCCGAGGACGGGAACCAGGTCGGCGGGCCGGAGGCCGCGCTGTTCGGTGAGATAGGCGACCATCTCGCCTGGGGGGAGCGCGGGGATGGGGTAGCGCTCGGTCTCGTAGTCGTGGACGAGGCGGACGAGGAGTTCGAGAAGGGCGTCTTCTTCGGGCTTGAGTTTTCCTTCGCCCCTGGCGAGAAGGGATTCGATGATTTCGAGCAGGCGGTTGTTTTCGGCGTCGAAGTGGACGACCCGGGGCAGCGTGTCTTGCAGGAGCGCACCGTAGCGGGCTGGATGAAGCGTGACCTGGCGC
>CAYMTH010000481.1:785-4570 GCA_964393235.1 uncultured Solibacteraceae bacterium
GGGTCGATGCTCGTTGCCGGGCCGCGGGTCGGAAAAGTCCTGGGTGACAGGCACCTAGGAATTGTCGGGGCAGGCGCGTTCGTGGAGGATGATCCAGTTGATGCCGAAGCGGTGGGCGAAGAAGGTCTCCTCCATCTTCATGAGCACCTGGCCGCCGTCGGCGAAGGCGGCGTAGAGGCGCTCGGCTTCCGGGGTGTCGGGGGCGAGGAGCGTCAGATAGGCGCTGCGCATCGGCTCGGCGTGGGGGACGTCGGAGGCCATCAGGATGGTTCCGCCGAGGTCGAGTCGGCCGTGCATGATGCCTTCGTGGCCCGGGTGGGTCATCAGCACCAGCGTCTTCGCGCCGAGGTGCTTTTCGTAGTATTCGAACGCTTCGCGGCGGGTGGCGGCTTAGACCGGCGGCGCGGGGGAAAATCATCGTGCTACTATCAGGCGCTATGGAACAGGAAGGACGGATTGCGTCGGTCGACGTGCTGCGCGGATTCTCGCTGCTGGGAATTTTATTGATGAATATCGTCGGCTTCGGGCTGCCGTTTGCCGCCTACATGAACCCGTCGGTCTACGGGGCCGATTCGCCGGCCGCGCTCACCACGTGGCTATGGGTGCAGACGCTGTTCGAGGGCAAGATGCGGTGCCTGTTTTCGATGCTGTTCGGGACCAGCGCGATCATCCTGCTCGAACGGGCCGAACGGCGCGGGGCGGGCATCGAGGCAGCCGATATCTACTACCGACGGACGATGTGGCTGATCCTGTTCGGGCTGCTGCACGCGTACCTGGTCTGGTCGGGGGACATCTTGTATGCCTACGGCGTTGTCGGGCTGCTGCTGTTTCCGCTGCGGAAGCTGTCGGCGAAGGCTCTTATTCTGACGGGCACGGTAATCATCCTGGTGCACTCGCTGCAGAACGTGGGCGCGGGAATCGGGATCGCGGAGATGCGGGAGAAGGCGAAGACCGATCCCAAGGTTGCCGAGGAGTATAAGCAGATCCAGACGATATTCGAGCCGGCCCGCGAGGAGGTGGAAAAACAGGTCGCGGCGCACCGGGGCGGGTGGGTTTCGAACCTCGCGGTCCGGGCCGGCGAGGCGGTGATGTTCGAGTTCACGATGTTCTTCCAGTTCATGTTTCTCGACGTGCTGGGAATGCTGATCATGGGCATGGGGCTGGCCAAGGCGGGCGTGTTCGACGCGTCGCGATCAAGCCGGTTTTATGGGCTGCTGGCGGCGGCGGGTTTCGCGGTGGGAATTCCGCTTAACTACTGGGCGGCCTCCCAATGGATGGCGGGCGGGTTCCAGACGCCGGGGTTCTTTACCTATATGGCGTCGACGGCCGATCCGGGGCGTTTCAGCGTGGCGCTGGGGTATGCGGGATTGATTATGCTGGCGTGCCGGGCGGGTTTGCGGTGGGTGACGGCGCCGCTGGCGGCGGTGGGGCGGATGGCGCTGTCGAACTACCTGCTGACATCCATCCTGATGACCTTGTTCTTTAACGGGTACGGGCTCGGATACTTCGGCAAGTTCCAGCGGCACGAGCTGTACTGGGTGGTTGCCGGGATGTGGGTGATCAACCTGGTGTGGAGCCCGCTGTGGCTGCGGCGGTTCCGCTACGGGCCGGCGGAGTGGGTGTGGCGGTCGCTCACCTACTGGCAGAAGCAGCCGATGCGGCTGGCGGCTTAGGGATTGGGGAGGATCTCGAGGCGGCGCTTGGGCGTTTCGCCGTCGAGTTCCTCCTTTTCGAACGCCTCGAGGACCTCGAGGCCGGCAGTGATGCGGCCGAAGGCGGTGTATTTGCCGTCGAGGTGGGGGGCGGGGCCGAGCATGAGGAAGAACGATGTGGTGGCGGAGTCGGGGTCGTCGCCGCGGGCCATGGAGACGATGCCGCGGACGTGTTTGACGTCTTCGCGGAACTCGCCTTTGATGGTGTGGACCCAGCGGTCGGCGTTGTGCGGGGCGGAGTTGGGGCGGGTGTGGCCCATGCCGCCCTGGACGACGAAATCCTTGACGATGCGGTGGAAGGTGGTGCCGCCGTACCAGCCGGTTTCGAGGTATTTCAGAAACGCCCGGACGTGGTTGGGGGCCCATTCGGGTTCGAGGGTGATCTCGATGGTCCCGAGGGTGGTGGGGAGTTTGACCACCTTTTTCAGCTGGTCGACGGGGGCGTCGAGGTAGGGCTCGCGTTTCTTGGGCTCGATGGTCACCTTGAGGATCTTGACGGGGGTGTTGGTGAAGCCGTTTTCGCCGGTGGGGACGAGGGAGATTTTTTCGACGACGTCCATGCCCTCGGTGACGCGGCCGAAGGCGGAGAACTGGCCGTCGAGCGGGGGCTGGGCGGAGACGCAGACGAAGAACTGGGAACCGTCGGAGTTGGGTTGGGTGGGGATGCGGACGGTGGAGACGACGCCGCGCTCGTGTTTCATGTCGGAGTATTCGCCGGGGAGGAGGTTGAGGCCGCCGGTGCCCCAGAGGTTTTTGGGGGTTTTGGGGTTTTTGAGGAGCGGGTCGCCGCCCTGGATGATGCCGTGGGCGACGGCGCGGTGGAAGGCGGAGCCGTCGTAGTAGCCTTTGCGGGCGCGGTCGAGGAAGGCGGCGACGTGTTTGGGGGCTTTGGCGGGGGCGAACTCGAAGCGGAAGGCGCCGAGTTCGGTGGTGACGACGGCTTCGAGGTCGTCGGGGGAAGGGGATTGGGGGAGGGCGGGGAGGGCGAGGACGGCGGCCAGGAGCAGAGCGCGCATGGCGACCATCGTATCGCGATCGGGTCAATTTTTCGACGGCTCGGCCGATGAGGGAGATGGAACGATCATGTCGACGAGCAACGATACTGGCAGCCGTGTTTTGTCCATGGGAAGCGGGTTCGCGGAATGGGGGCGGCTGGCGCGGATAGGGTGCTGGATTTGGATGCGGGGCGGGGACGAGGCGGAGTGGTCGGCGGAGACGTTTGCGATTACGGGGCGGGCGGAGGCGGACTGGGAGGAGCTGTGCACGGCCGATAGCTGGGTGAGGCTGGCGTGGGCGTTGGAGCAGTGTGTGGAGACGGGGAATCCGTTCCAGTTGGAGCTGGAGTTTGTGCATGCGGGCGGGCGGCGGGTGCGGGGTTTGCTGCGCGCGGAGGCGGTGCGGGACGCGGGCGGCGAGCCGGTGGGGGTGCGGGGCACGCTGCAGGATGTGACGGCGTGGCGGGAGGTGGAGCGGACGCTGCGGGCGGCGCGGGAGGAGGCCGAGGCGACGGCGCGGAGGAAATCGGAGTTTCTGGCCGGTATGAGCAACGGGATCCGGACGCCGCTGAACGGGATCGTGGGGATGACGTCGCTGCTGATGCAGACGGAGATGACGGCCGAGCAGCGGGACGGCGTGGAATCGGTGCGGGCGTCGAGCGAGACGCTGCTGGCGTTGTTGAACGATGTGCTGGATTACTCGAAGATCGAGGCGGGGCGGCTGGAGGTCGAGCGGGTGCCGTTCGATCTGGAGCGGATGGTGGAGGACGCGATCGACGCGGTGAGCGACGAGGCGGCGCGGAAGGGGCTGGACCTGCAGTTTTTCGTGAGCGGGGAGTTGCCGGCGGCGCTGTTGGGGGATTCGCTGCGGCTGCGGCAGGTGTTGCTGAACTTTTTGACGAACGCGATCAAGTACACTGAGCGGGGCGCGGTGACGGTGCTGGTGGAGCCGGACGAGCGGCCGGGGCCGGGGATCGGGGTGCGGTTCGCGGTGAGCGATACGGGGATGGGGATGCCGGAGGCGGAGCGGGAGCGGGTGTTTTCGCGGCATCCGGAGTTGAGCGAGACGGGGGCGGGG
>CAYMTH010000482.1:0-4557 GCA_964393235.1 uncultured Solibacteraceae bacterium
CTCGCGTATCTGCTCCCTCCGGCGGCTGTCTGGATGGCCGTCAGCGGCGTCGACGACCTGGTGCTGATCCTCCTCTGGCTCTGGCTCCGCCGCGCCGGCCCGCCGGCCCGGCGCCCACCCGCGCCCGAGCGGCCCATCGCCATCTTCACCCCCCTCTGGCAGGAAGAGGCCGTGGTCCGCCAGATGGTGACCCACAACGCCACCGCCATCCAGTACGAGCAGTACCACTTCTTCATCGGCGCCTACCCCAACGACGAACCGACCGTCGAAGCCATCCGCGAGCTCGAAGCCCGCTTCCCCAACGTCCACCTGGCGCTCGTTCCCCATAACGGCCCCACCTCCAAAGCCGACTGTCTCAACTGGATCTACCAGCAGATGCTCCTCCACGAGGAGGCCGCCCAAGTCCGCTTCGCCGCCATCGTCACCCACGACGCCGAGGACCTCATCCACCCGCGCTCGCTGCAGGACATCAACGCCCACCTCGGCGACTACGACATGATCCAGGTGCCGGTCCTGCCGCTGCCAACACCGGTCTCGGACTGGGTCCACGGCGTCTACATCGACGAGTTCAGCGAGAACCAGGCCCGCGACCTCTACCTCCGCGCCCGCCTGGGCGGATTCCTGCCCTCGGCCGGCGTCGGCACCGCCTTCAGCCGCCGCGCCCTCGAGCGGCTCGCCGTCCGCAGCCACAACCGCATATTCGAACCCGGCTGCCTCACCGAGGACTACGAGAACGGCTACCGCGTCCGGGAACTCGGCTTCCGGCAGATCCTGCTGCCCGCCGGCCCCGACGTCGTCGCCACCCGCGAGTACTTCCCCCGCACCTGGCAAACCGCGACCAAGCAGCGCACCCGCTGGGTGACCGGCATCGTCTGGCAGGGCCTGGAGCGCCACGGCTGGCACGGCGGCCCGCGCCAGTGGTGGTGGCACTGGCGGGACCGAAAGGGCCTCATCGGCAACCCGGTCAGCCTGCTGGCCAACGTCCTGTTCGTCGCCGGCCTGGTCGAGCCGTTTCACCATCCCGTGCTCGCCATCGCCCCGTTCCTGGTGGCCATGGCCGTGCTGCAGGCCGGCCTCCGCGCCGCGCTCGTCTACCCCGTCTACGGCTGGCGCCACGCCCTCGCCGCCCCGCTCCGCATCCCGCTCGCCAACGCCATCAACACCGTCGCGGCCTGCCGCGCCACCTGGCGCTACTGGTCGGCCCGGGTCCGCGGCGAACCGCTCGTCTGGCTCAAAACCGCCCACCAGTACCCCAACCGCTTCGCCCTCGAGGCCCACCGCCCCACGCTCCAGGAAGTCCTCGTCCAGTCCAACTACTGCACCGCCAGCCAACTCGAAGCCGCCATCGCCTCGAAGCCCGCGGGCTGCCGCCTCTCCGACTGGCTGATCGAGCGCGGCGACCTCACCGAGGACGAAGTCTACGAGGCGCTGAGCCTCCAGCTCTGCGTCCCCCTGGCCTCCGTCGAACCCGCCGACGTGCCGCGGTCGACCGCCCGCGCCCTCCCCGCCCACGTCGTCCGCGAGCACGCCGTCATCCCCATCCGCCGCCAGGCCGGCGAACTCCTCCTCGCCGCCCCCGACCTCCCGCCCGAGGAAACCCAGCACACCCTCCGCGAGTACACCCAGCTCCCCGTCCGCTTCACCCTCATCACCCGTTCCAACTTCGACGCCCTCCGCCGCGCCCTCCTCCCCGGCGACGCAGGTCAATAGTCATATTCGCGCGCCCAAAGCTACGATCGCACCAGCTATCCATGCAGCCGCCCGACCGGCCCATCGCTCGGTCACCACAAACACGGCAAGAACCGGCGGCACTGTCATTATCCCCGCCAAGGGTGGGCCATCGAAATTCTCAGGCGGAAAGTGCCGGTCCCAGTGGGTGTACAACCGCCGGACATGGACACCGAATCTGGCCGCGACCTCCTCCACCAGCTCACCAGCATCCTCTCCACAGATTCCGAGATCGCCGCACAGAGACGACGCCAACGTCACGCGACTTTTGCGCCGGCCCACCGCCCGGCGCACCAACTCCAGTACCTGCGCTTTCACATCCTCCATCCCGTCAACCAAGTTACCCTATTCCTTTATGCCCAAACGCGAAATCGGCCCGGCCGAGTATGCTGACTGGCTCGCCTCCGCCCGCGCCTGCCGCAACATCGTCTTCAAAGGCGTCGACCTCCGCGAGGACGACTGGCAGCTCGCCCGCTTCCCCCAGGCCGACAAGCCCGCCGAAGGCTGCGTCTACATCGGCTGCAAGCTCGGCCCGCAGATGCTCGCCCTCGCCGGCCTCCACTACGGCTGTGTCTTCCCCGAAATCACCGGCCGCCCCTACAAGGTCTACCGCAGCCGCCTTTACACGCCCGCCGAGCTCTTCCAGGGCTTCCAGCCCGCCGACCCCGCCTCCTACCAGCGCTGCCCCGACTGGCGCATCTACCAGAGCTACAAACAGACCGGCGGCGCCGACGAACTCATCGCCCGCCGCCTCCATGACCACTTCATCGGCGAAGAGCTCCGCGCCTACCTCGCCGCCCAGGGCGGCCGCGTCGTCGCCTTCATGGGCGGGCACGATTCGCCCCGCCGCTCCCCGGTCTACGCCACCATCGCGGCCATGGCCCGCTCCCTCGCCCGCTCCGGCTACCTGATCGCCACCGGCGGCGGCCCCGGCCTCATGGAAGCCGCCAACCTCGGCGCCTTCCTCGCCCCGCACCCCGATGCCGCGCTCGACGCCGCGCTTGCCACCCTCGCCGGGCCCGACGCCGATCTCTACAACCAGCCCCGCTGGCTCAGCGCCGCCTGGGAGGTCCGCGAGCAGGCCAACCAGCAGGGCGGCGAGAGCCTCGGCGTCCCCACCTGGTTCTACGGCCACGAGCCCCCGAACGTCTTCGCCGCCTCCGTCGCCAAGTACTTCGAAAACAGCTTCCGCGAAGAGGGACTCCTGGCCATCGCCACCCACGGCATCGTCTTCGCCGAAGGCAACGGCGGCACGGTCCAGGAGATCTTCCAGGACGGCTGCCAGAACTACTACTCCACCTATGGCCACAAGAGCCCGATGATCCTGTTCGACGAAGCCTACTGGAACCCCGCCCCCGACGCAGACGGCCGCTACCCCGCGCGCACCAAGCCGGCCTGGCCGCTGCTCCGTAAGCTCGCCGAAGAGAAGGGCTTCGCCGACCTCGTCGCCGTCACCAGCGACCCCACCGAGGTCCTGCGCCGCATCACCGCCTTCCAGCCCGCCGGCTAATCGCCCTGCACGATCTTGCCCCACATCTGGCCGCCGTGGTTCTTGCCGCTCCAGGTGCCCGCGTACTGGTCGCGGTACAGCAGCACCCGCGCCGTCCACGTCCCCACGCCCGGGATGGTCAGATCGGTCAGCGTGATCACCGGCGTGTCGCCCGCCCACTTGAGCGTCACCGGGATCGGCACGGGGACGTCCTGGCCGTCGTAGCGCAGCCGCGTCTGGAACAGCCACGTATCCCCGCTCACCTTCCGCACGCTCTCGATCTTGTACTTCTCGGGCCCGAAGGTCCCCTCCTTGTTCGACCGCGACGAGTAGCCGAGCAGCGTCACGTTCTTCATCCGCTGCTCGAACAGCCGCTCGTATTCGGCCTGTTGCGAAACCGGGTTGCCGCCGCAGGCGGCCAGCAGCGCAAGCGCCGCGATTGCCAGATGTCTCATTTCCTACGGTTCTCCATCCAGATCACATTCTGCGTTGTCTGCCCGGCCACCAGGACATCGAGGTCGCCGTCGCCGTCGAGGTCGACCAGGCGGATGTCGTAGGCGGCGTTGCCGTACCAGATGTCGTGCCGGGTGAACCGGCCCTTGCCGTCGTTCTCGAACCAGGCGACGACGTGGCTGTCCTTGGCGCAGGTCACGGCGTCGATGTCGCCGTCGCCGTCGATGTCGCCGGTCGCCAGGTCGTGCGGCCCGCCGAGCTCGCTGTCCACCTCGTGCGCGGTCCAGTTGGGGGCCTCGAACCAGACGACGCCGAAGCCGTGGCCGCGCGTGGCGAAGAAGTCGTTGCGGCCGTCGCCGTTCACGTCGAAAATTGCGATGTTCGTCGCGCCCGGCTGCTTGTCCGCGATGAGGTGCTTCTTCCAGCCCTCGCGCCGCGGGTTGGCCGGAGCCTCCCACCAGGCGAAGTAGTTGCCGTCGGCGCCCACCTTCGCGCCCACGGCGATGTCGGCGCGCTTGTCCCCGTTGACGTCCCCGATGGCCATATAGTGGCTGAGCCCGGGGGCGTCCTTCATCGCGAACACGGTCCGCGGGAACTTCGGCGGCTTGTACCAGGCGATCGAGTTCGGGTAGTTGCCCTTGGGCTGGCCGGAGTTGCCGACCAGGTCCGGCTTGCCGTCGCCGTCGACGTCGCCGGCGATCAGGCCGTGCACGCCGTTGACGCCGCCGGTCTCGGTCGAGTCGATGAGGTGCGCCTTCCACGGGTCGCGCAGCGGGTTCTTCGGCTGCTCCAGCCAGAAGATGTAGCCGGGCGAATACTGCGCGCCGATCCAGTCCGTGTCGCCCTCGCCGTCCGTTACTCCCAGCGCTGCCCCCTCCTCCCCCGTC
>CAYMTH010000483.1:0-4543 GCA_964393235.1 uncultured Solibacteraceae bacterium
CTGGGAGTTCTGGCAGGCTCTGCCGACCACGGCGCCCGAGTTTATCCGCATCGACAGCCTAGACGAGGGCATCGGCGCGCTGCACCAGATGCTGCTCGACAAGAAGAACTACATGGGCATCGTGGGCGGCGACGGCGCCTGCCTCGGCTGCGGCGAAAAGACGGTGGTCCATCTCTTCGTCGCGACGGCGGAAGCGCTCATGCAGCCGCGCGTGGCGAAGCAGATCGCGAAGATCGACGAACTCATCGCGCGCCTCGACCAGCACACGCGGCTGAAGCTGGCCGCGACGCTCGACCTGAGCGACGAAGACCGCGTCGCCTCGGCGCTCGACAACCTGAAGAACCACGATGTCACGCTGGCCAGCTTCTCCGAGAAGCTCGACGAACGCCACGCCGGCAAGACGATCGACCCGGAATGGTTGCGCTGGGTCTCGCAACTGATCGCGAAGCTGAAGCACCTGCGCTGGCAGTACACCGACGGCGCCGGCCGCCGCGGACGGTCGTCGATGGGCATCATCAACTCCACCGGCTGCACCTCGGTCTGGGCCTCCACCTACCCGTTCAACCCCTATCCGTTCCCCTGGACCAACCACCTGTTCCAGGACTCGCCCTCGATGGCCATGGGTATCTTCGAAGGCCACATGGCGCGCATGGCCGAAGGCTTCTCGGCCATCCGCATGGCGGAGATCGAACTCGACGGCGGCTACCGTAAGGAGAAGCACGGCGAGTTCTTCACCTACTTCAACTGGAAGCAGTTCACCGAAGAGGAGTTCCACCTCTGCCCGCCGGTGGTCTCGATCGGCGGCGACGGCGCCATGTACGATATCGGCTTCCAGAACCTGTCGCGCATGATGATGTCGGGCAAGCCGATCAAGGTCCTCGTGCTCGATACGCAGGTCTATTCGAACACCGGCGGCCAGGCCTGCACGTCGGGTTTCACCGGCCAGGTCTCCGACATGGCGCAGTACGGCAAGGCCTTCCACGGCAAGGAGGAGATCCGCAAGGAGATCGCCCTCGTCGGCATGGCGCACCGGACCACCTACATCGCCCAGGGCACCACGGCCAACCCGTCGCACCTGATCGAGAGCTTCATCGAAGGCCTCAACGCCAAGCGCCCGGCGCTGTTCAACATCTACAGCCCGTGCATGCCCGAACACGGCATCGGCGACGACGTGGCCGAGCACCAGAGCAAGCTCGCCGTCGAGTCCCGCGCCTACCCGCTCATCCGCTACAACCCGGACAAGGGCATTCTGCCGGAAGAGTGCTTCAACCTCGACGGCAACCCGTCGATGGACGACGACTGGCCCACCTACTCGCTCGCCTACGTCGACGAGGAAGGCAACCCCGGCCGCATGGAACTGCCGATGACCTTCGCCGACTTCGCCATCACCGAAGGCCGGTTCCGCAAGCAGTTCCGCACCGTGCCGCGCGACGCCTGGAACGACAACATGATCCCGCTCGTCGAGTTCCTCGAACTCGAAGCCGACGACCGGGAAGGGAAGTTCCCCTACGTCTGGGCGGTGAACAAGAAGAACCGGCTCATCCGGGTCATCCCGGCCGAGCCGATCGTCAAAGCCTGCGAGGACCGTCGGGCCTTCTGGCGGCTGCTGAAGTCGCTGGCCGGCATCCGGCCCCCGGCCGACACCACGGCGATCGTGGAACAGACCCGCACCGAATTCGCGCAGTCCATCGCGGCGCAGTTGATGGAGATGGCGCAGAACGGGAGCCTGTTCGGAGCCGCGGCGCCGCTGGCCAAGGCGATCGCGGCGCCCGCGACGGCCGCTCCGGCGGCTGCCGCTTCCGCTCCCGCGGCTCCGGCCCCGGCGATTGCCGTCGCCGAAGCCCCGGCCGCGGCCGCCGGCGGCGAAGCCTGGATCGAGTCGGCCATGTGCACCTCCTGCGACGAGTGCATCCGCATCAACAACCGCATCTTCGCCTACAACGAGAACAAGCAGGCGTACGTGAAGAACCCCAAGGGCGGACCCTTCCGCGACCTGGTCAAGGCGGCCGAAAAGTGCACCGCCCAGATCATCCATCCGGGGGCGCCGCAGGATCCCGGCGAAAAGGATCTCGACAAACTGATCAAGCGGGCGGCGAAGTACAACTAGGCGCCGGCTGGAGGCACGGGAATGAGTCTATTCGGTACAAAACGGTTGTGGCGGGGCGTGCACGTCCCGGAACACAAGGATCAGACCGCGCATCTGCCGATTCGCCGGCTGCCGTTCCCGCCGCTGCTGATCGTGCCGCTGTCGCAACATGCCGGCAAGCCCGCCCGGGCCATTGTCCACGAAGGGCAGGAAGTGGTCCGCGGCGAGCCCATCGCCGAGGCCGACGGCTTCATCAGCGTGCCCATGCACGCTCCCGTCACCGGCCGCGTCGAGAAGATCGCCCCCGCGCCCAGCGCCCGCGGCGACCTGCAGCCGGCCATCTTCATCAAGCCGTATCCTTCGGCCAGCCAGGAGGTCCTCTACGGCGCCGAGCAGGACATCGATCGCATGACGCCGGACGAGATCGTCAAGGCCGTCCAGGCCACCGGCGTCGTCGGCCTCGGCGGCGCGGCCTTCCCCACGCACGTCAAGCTGAAGCCGCCCGAGGGCAAGAAAATCGACACGGTGGTCGTCAACGGCTGCGAGTGCGAACCCTACCTGACCACCGACCACCGCGTCATGGTCGAGTACCCGAAACAGGTGCTGCACGGGGCGCGCGTCGTCATGCGGGCCCTCGGCGTCTCGAAGTGCGTCATCGGCGTCGAGGACAACAAGATGGCCGCCGTCGCCGCGCTGCGCGAAGCCAATGCGGGCCGGCCCGACATCGCCATCGAACCGGTCGCGGCCAAGTACCCGCAGGGCGCCGAAAAGATGCTCGTCAAGGTGCTGCTCGGCCGCGAGATCCCCTCCGGCGGGCTGCCGGCCGACGTCGGGCTCGCCGTCTTCAACGTCGCCACTCTGGCCCAGATCGGCGACCTTCTGCCGCACCGGCAGGGGCTCATCGAACGCGTCGTCACCGTCACCGGGCCGGCCGTCTCGAAGCCCGGCAACTACATCATCCCGTTGGGCACCCCGCTCCGTTGGGTCCTGGAGCAAACCGGGTGTACCGACCGCGCCGGGTCCATCATCCTGGGAGGGCCGATGATGGGCCCGGCGGTGGGTTCGTTCGATATTCCGCTGACCAAGGGCGTCACCGGCGTCCTGGTGATGGAGAAGCGGTCCTCGAACGGACACATCTTCCCTTGCATCCACTGCGCCGCCTGCGTCGACGTCTGCCCGATCCATCTCGATCCGTCCCACCTCGGCCTGCTCGCGCGGAAGGATCGCTACGAAGAGATGGAGGAGATCTACCATCTCAACGATTGCTTTGAATGCGGCTGCTGCAGCTACGTGTGCCCGGCGCATATCCCGCTGGTGCAGTACTTCCGCGTGGCCAAGCAGATGAACCGCGAAAGGAAGGCTCGCCAATGACGGGCTTGAAGACAACGATCATCGAGGTCCGGACGTCGCCACATCTGCACGGCCCGTTGTCGGTGGACACGATCATGCGCAACGTCGTCTACGCGCTGGTGCCCATCGCGCTGTACTCGGTGTGGTACTTCGGCGTCAGCGCCGCCGCGCTGCTCGCCGTCACGACGTTCGGCTGCATCCTGTTCGAACACGTCGCCTGCCGCCTGGCCGGCAACGATTCGACGGTGAACGACTATAGCGCCGCCATCACCGGCCTGCTGCTCGGGCTGACGCTCCCGCCGGGCCTCCCGCTCTGGATGGCGCTCGTCGGCTGCGCCGTGGCCATCCTGCCCGGCAAGCTGCTGTTCGGCGGCCTCGGGTCGAATGTGTTCAACCCGGCGCTCGTCGGCCGCGCCTTCCTGCAGGCCGCCTTCCCGGCCGCCATCACCACCTACACGCCCGGCCTCATCGCCGACCGCTTCACCTCCTTCATCCCGACGACGCTCACCGCGCCGCTGATGAAGGGGCCGTCTCTTGCCGGCTGGCTCGCCGCCGCTCGCGTCGACGCCGCCTCCGGCGCCACGCCGCTCGTCAACTGGAAGTTCGATCACGTCTACACCGACCCCTGGGCCATGTTCCTCGGCCAGCGCGCCGGTTCGGCCGGCGAAATCCCCGGCGCGCTCATCCTCCTCTGCGGCCTCTATCTCGTCGTGCGGCAGATCATGGAGTGGCGCATCCCGGTCGCCATGCTCGCCGGCGCCGCCGTGGCCGCCGCCGGGTTCCACCTTGTCAACAACGCCCGCTTCGCCGACCCGCTGTTCATGCTCTCCTCCGGCGGCCTGATGCTCGGCGCCGTCTTCATGGCCACCGACCCGGTCGCCTCGCCGGTCACGCCGCGCGGCCGCTGGATCTACGGCATCCTGATGGGCGTCCTCACCATCCTGATCCGCAACCTCGGCGGCCTGGCCGAAGGCGTCATGTACGCCATCCTGCTCGGCAACGCGCTGGCCCCGCTCATCGACAAGCTGACGCCGCCCCGCACCTACGGCGAGCGCAAGAAGGCAGGTGCCCAATGACGAGCGCGCAAACCATCCGCTGCCTCGGTCT
>CAYMTH010000484.1:0-4535 GCA_964393235.1 uncultured Solibacteraceae bacterium
TCATCGCTCCACCTTCTCAGGATTTGGAGCCTCCAGCAAACCCGGGGCGGTTCACGGTGACCAGCGTCGCGGCGGTGGAGGAAGAGCCCGCGTTGAAGTTTGCCGGTACAACGCGGGAGCCGATGGAAATTCTGATGACCGGGTTCGCGTTGCTTTGCAATTGTATACGGACGGTGGAGGCGCTGTTCGCTAAGTCGTCGCCCGTGTTGCTGACGATATTCGTGAGCGAGAAGGCCGCACCAGCGCCGAGGCGGGTTGGTGGGTTTTCGATCAACGTTACTTCGAGATCAGGTTGGGGCTTGCGGATATTATGTTCGCGGTAGGCCTCCGAGACCGCGTTGATGTCGTTGCGACGAAGGGATCGGAGTCCACTCCAGAGTTCATGGATCGACGTCGGATGGTTGTGGAAGATGTCGTCGGAGGGGTCGAAGTTCCTGATGACGGTCCAGATGTTGGCAAAGCTGAGGTCGATGTTGTCGCGCCGGCCGGCGCCGGTCGCATCCTGGTCGTCACTGTTGGAGTCCGTCAGATCCCAGAGGAGGGCGGCGATGATTCCCTCCGTTTTGTCTTCCTGACCCGGGAACTCGAACGGGTCCGGCCGGGATTCGAAATTGTAGCGAGTCTGCCCGTACCCATCCGCGGCGTTGAAGCTCGCGTGGAGGACAGCGGCGAAGTAATCCGGCCAGCCCTCGGTCCACGAGATGACTCCTTTTTCCGGGGAGAAGATACAGTGGCTGTTGACCGGGACATCGCAGGTGTCGTTGTCATAGTCCGGGGCCGGACTTTCGGCTCTGGTGTGCAGAACATGGTGGCCGTATTCGTGGAAAATGTCGCCTTCCTCATTGAAGGGTACGGTGGACTGGAGGCTGATCGATTTGAAGAATGGATTATAGAAAGTGCCATCGGCCGGCCAACTGACACTAACTGTTTCCATGCTTTCGTTGATGTTTGCCATCAACTGGTGGGCTCGCATGATCAGGTTGTGCGTCTGGAATGCGCGTTGATTCGAGTTGATGGTAATGGTTCCGAAGTTAACGGCGCCGCCGGAGCTATTGAGACGGGTGGATGTGCGAAACGTGTAGGTGCCGCCGAAGATACCATCGGCCTTGACTTCGACAGCGCTGTTATTGAGGACGATGCGTACGAATAGATCAGGCCCGTCGAAGAGGTCGCCGCAGGACGCGTCGAGCGAGAAGTTGCCGTCGGCATCGGTGATTCCGCGAGCGCATCGCTCGTCGCCGAGGGAGGGGAAGGGGTTTTCGTTCCACAGTTCGACGGTTGCGTTCCTTACCCCCCGACGGATGTTCTGGTCGTCGATGTAGGTGAACCGGCCGGAAGCCTGGATGGAGACGGCAGCGGCGCGATTGTTCTTACCGGTGCGTTCGGAGGAGGCTTCGAGGATCGGCTCTTCCTGGATCGGTTGGCCAGGTCGATGGCGTCTGTTGGCGTTGGCGGGTTCCGGCAAGACGGTGCTTTCGGGGAAGTGCGGCTGCACGGATTCGGTGTCTTCCTCCGGCGTCGCTGTAGTAAAGCGGGGGGCTTTCGCGTTCTCCGGCTCTCTGCCCTCTTCAGGGGCGCTGTCTCCCATTTGCGCTGTCGTGAGCGTGGCAGTCACGGCCTGATTCTGACCGCCGGCGAGGCGAATCGAAGCCTTCATTTCGCCTGGATCGCCTGAAAGAGGGACGGCCTTGAGTACAAAGCGGATCTTTTGGCCTTTGTCGAGAGACCCGGCCCAATACCGCGGACCGTCGATGATCTGCCAGCCGGCGGGAGCCAGCAGTTCGTATTCAGCGAGCGAAACAGTATCCGCGGCCTCGATAACAATGTGGACGGAGGCGGCTTCTCCGATTTGGGGCGCGTCGGCGCTGGCGATACTGAGGCGAACCGGCGGGCCGACGTGCGCGATGGCCGACATCGTGAGCAGGCCGGCCAATGATGCCATCGTGACCAGGCGAGCCGCGGCCTTTCGAATGATTTGAACCAAGGGGGACATGACAGTGGAATCTCCAGTTTTGGTTGATTTCACGCTGTTTCGGCGTGTTCAATGGGGAACGCGCGGAGAGATTCAAAAAGGCTTGCCCCGTGTTGGGGTGTTCACAAAACTTTGACAACTCCCACACAGTAAGCAGCGAGGGGAAGCTGCAGAGCTGTCTATTCTGCTCCTGAAAGGGATGTTGGTGGAAAATCCAGGCGGGAACCAGAAGGGGACGGCGATTGGCTTCCCTCCCGAAGTTCTTCCCACTCTCCTCATGGGGCAAGCGATCTGCAGAAGGGATTGTTGAATCCGAACCCAGCGGGAACATCATTCGGATGTCCGGATTTCGGTCATCCTGCCCCAGATGCTGTATCAACACAAACCGCGAGCGATGCAGATGATCTAAAGAGACAGGCGTGTCATTTATCTCTCTTGCGTAATGCTCAAGTTATACATGGATGTACGTGTTCTCCAAGAACAGTCCTGCCAGCTCGCTTTGATAGTGCATCCCAGGCCGCTGGTTCGATCGTGAGGACCGGTTGTTCTTTATCCGGTGGACCCCCAAGCCGGGGATACGCTAGAGCGTGTCACCGGGACCAATTTACTTGGGCACAAACCGGAAGTTCGTCAGGCCGAACGTGTCGCCGCCCGGGATGATGAGACCGAACTTGCCTTGCGTCAGGTTGCGGCTGGTGGTGGACCAGGAGTCGACCATGCGCCAGTCGTTGCCGTCGAGGAGGTAGGTCTTGACTGCCGTGGGCGTGATCTCGATCTGGACCGAGTAGTTCTTCGTGTCGGGGAGCTTGTGGTCGATCTTGAACTCGTTGCGGTCGCGGCCGTTGATGATCTCGCGGCGGATGAAGTTCTTGCGTTCGAGCTGGAAGTGGACGTAGTTCTTGGCGTCCTGAATATCGACGGCCCACTGGAGGCGGCGGCCGTCGATGCGGGAGATGTTGAAGCTGAACGTACCCTGGGTGGGGGTGATGCCGTAGGTGACGACGCCGCCGCCCTTGCGCTTGTACCAGCCGCCTTCGGGGAGCCACTGGCCGGCATCGTCCCAATCGGCCATGCCGCCGGTGCGGCGGGAGACGGTGGTCTGCTTCTGGGAGGCCTGCTGGGCGGTGAGGACGATGTCGATGGCCTTGTTGTCGCCGCTGGCGACGGTGAAGGTCTGGGAGCGGTCGGCGTAGTTGGGGGCCTTGGCGGTGACGGTGTAGGTGCCTTCGCCGAGCTGGATGCTACCGGCGGCGACGTTGCGCGGGGCGGCGTCGGAAGGTCCCTTAATGGTCAGCTGGGCCGAGGCGGGATTGACCGAGAGGCGGACGGTGCCGCCGGCGGCGGAGAGGGTGACGTCGGCGCCGGAGAGTTCGATGGTTTCGCCGGCGCGAAACTGGCGCGGGGCGCGCTTGGGGGCCATGCGGTCGCGGCGGAGTTCGACGACGTGTTCGCCAGGGGCGACCTGGGCGAATTCGAGCTGGCCGGAGGCGGGGATGGCGCCGAGGGGGTTGCCGTCGAGGAGGACCTGGGTGCCGGCGGCGGCGCCGCGGATGCGGAGCGTGGCGAGTTTGGGCACGATCTTGAGCTTGAACTCGACGCGGGCTTCCTGGCCTTTGGCGATCGTAATTTTCTGGGGCGGGTCGGTGGTGTAGCCGTCCTTGACTACGCGGACGGTATAGGTGCCGACGGGAATGCCGGGGAGCCGCATCTGGCCGTTCTTGGACTTGACGCGGGCGGGCCGGTCATTGAGGAAGGCGGCGACGTCGTCCTCGCCGGGGGTGGAGATGAGGAGGGAGCCGGCGTTGATGTCGAGCTTCAGGTAGGCCGTGAGGGTGGGCTGGGCGGAGACGGAGACGAGGAGGTTGCGTTTGGCGGTGCCGTCGTCGACGGAGAATTCGCGGTCGCCGGGCTGGAGGTTGTTGACGTCGAGGCCGGCGGGGGAGGCGTCGCCGGCGGGATTGCCGTCGATGGCGACTTTGAGGTTGGGGATGGAGGCGTGGACCTTTGTCTGCTGGCCGGCGTTGGCGACGAGGATGGCGAGGGTATTGCGAGCGGTGACCGGGCCGGTGAGGGCGGGGGCGCGGCCGGACTGGGCGTCGAACTCGAACTGGGCCTCATTGGCGCCGGAGGTCACCTTGATGGTGTGCTTGCCGGAGGCGATCTTTTCGAGGATGAGCTGGCCGTCCTGGAGGTCGCCGTAGGGTTTGCCGTCGAAGGTCACTTTGCCGGCGGTGAAGTCGGTATAGAGGCGAACGGCGAGGGGGAGGGGCTGGAGGGTGAGGTCGACGTTGGCGGGGGCGCCGGCGGAGATGTCGAGTTTGGAGGCGCCGGTTTCGTAGCCGGGGAGGACGGCTTGGATTTCGTAGGGGCCGGGGGGGAGTTCGATGTTGCAGTCCGAGGTGCACTTGACCTCGCCGTTGACGCGGATGGAGGCGCCGGGCGGGTTGGTTTTGACGGCGACCTTGATGCCGGTGGAGGAGGCGGCTTCCTCCTTGGCTTTGCGGGCGTTATGGATGGTGTAGATACCGCCGGCGGCGATGAGGAGGCCGATGACGCCGCCGAC
>CAYMTH010000485.1:0-4528 GCA_964393235.1 uncultured Solibacteraceae bacterium
AGCTTGGAGGAGTGGCAGGCGTAGCAGTTGGCGGCGAGGACGGGGCGGATTTTGGACTCGAAAAAGTCGGGGGCGGAGGGCTGGGCGATGGCGGCCGCGGACAGGAGCGGGAGGAGCAGCGGCAGGCGGGGCATACCCCGCTATTTTAAGCGAGGGCCCGGGCGGTGGCCGCGTGGCGAAAGGTGAACATGCGGCGGAGGTCGCGCTCGACGAGGCGACCCAGGATGCGATCGAGGCCGAGGGGCAGCCCGTACTCGATTTCGTCGCGGAGGAGGCAGCCGTCGCCATCGGGGAGGAAGCGGTGGCGGTGGCGCCAAAAGGCGAAGGGACACTTTTCCTGAACGTCGGTGAAGAGGCGGTTGTGCTCGTACTCGGTATGCACGGCGACCCAGGTTTTGAAGAACGGGCCGAGGCAGATACGGAACTCGACGCGGGCTCCGACACGCAGGCCGCCGGTGCGGGAAATCACCTTCACCTTCTGCCAAGGCGGAACGAGGTGGGAGAAGATGTCCGGTCGCTGATGGAAGGCGAATACGGCTTCGGGCGGGTGGGGCAGGCGCGACTCGTGGACGAACTGCAGCATTTTCAGTATGGATGATCCGGGTAGGGAGGCGGTTGATAAAATTGGGCCATGGTTCGCTTCTTAATGGGGTTTGTGATGATGGCGGCAGTGTGCGCCGCCCAGGATGTGACCGGCGCGATCTCGGGTACGGTGTCCGATTCGACGGGCGCCGTGGTGGCCGGCGCAAAGGTGACGGTAACGAGCGATGCGCGGGGAACGGTTGTGTTCCAGGGTGTGACAAGCGATTCGGGCGCATACACGGCGCCGGCGCTACAGGCGGGCGCGTATTCGGTGCGGGTGGAGGCGAAAGGATTCAAGCGGGCGGAGGTGACGGGGATTCCGCTGCAGGTGAGGCAGCGCGCGCGCATCGACGTGGCGCTGACGGTGGGCGACGTGGCGGAGACGATCAACGTGGTCGGCGAAGGGCTGGGGCAACTTGAGGCCGAGACCTCGTCGATGGGGGCGGTGATCAACACAACGCAGGTTAAGGACCTGCCGATGCCCAACCGCAACATTTTGAATTTGCTGACGCTGGTGGGCGGGGTATCGAGCGGCGGCGCGGCGACGGGCATCAACGCGAGCCAGTTGTCGATTAACGGGTCGCGGACGCTGAACTCGGAGTTCGCGGTGGACGGGGTGAGCGTGGTATCGGGCTCGACGGGCGGCGTGCAGCGCATGCCGTCGACGGAGGCGATCCGCGAGTTCCGCGTGCTGACGTCGGGCTACACCGCCGAGTACGGGCGGACGTCTGGCGGGTTCATCAGCGTGATCTCCGATTCGGGGACGAACGAATTTCACGGGAGCCTGTACGAGTATTTCCGGAACGAAAAGCTGAACGCGAACAACTTCTTCCGGAACCTGCGCGGGCAGGAGCGGCAGACGGACCGCTACAACCAGTTCGGCGGCAAACTGGGCGGCCCGGTGATGCTGCCGAAACTGTTCAACGGCAAGGACCGGTCCTTCTTTTTCTTCAACTACGAGGGCTTGCGGCGGATTCAGCCCTTCAACAATCAATCGACGATTCCGGACGCGGCGTTCCGCGCGGGCGACTTTTCGCGCAGCCCGATTCCGGTGTTCGATGGGCTCGGGAACACGGTGTTTCCGAACAACCGCGTGCCGGCGAGCCGTCTGGATCCGGCGGCACAGAAGGTGATGGGGCTGTTGCCGGCGCCGAACCAGTCGGGCATTCCCGACGCGGCAAACGGGCGGGTGTTGAACAACTATCTGAGCGCGGGGTCGAACGGGACCGTCGACGATCAGTTCACGATGCGTGGGGATCACTCGATCGGCACGGCGGCGCGGTTGAGCGGACGCTGGACGCGGTTCCGGGTGACCAATCCGAGCGGGCCGATTCTGCCGGGGCCGCTCGATTCGCGGGTTGGCGACAGCCTGACGACGGGTAATCAGGCGTCGCTGTCGTGGACGCACATCTGGTCGCCGACGATCATCACGGAGAGCTTTCTGGGCTACCAGCGGAACAACCCGCAGATCGATCCGCCGAGCCTGGGAATCAACGTGCAGGAGACGCTGGGGATCGCGCGGTCGTCATTTGCGGCGACGCCGATTTTGAACGTCAGCGGCTGGCGGACGATGGGGATCGACACGAACACGTACCGGCGGCAGATCGACAACAACTACCAGGGCTCGTTCGCGCTGACGCGCACGACGGGCGGGCACACGATGAAGTCCGGCGTGCAGATCCGTAAGAACCAGTTCAACGTGTTCAACCCGGGCGGGAACTTCGCGGGGGTGTACAACTTCAACGGCGAACTGAGTTCGCCGACGCGGAACTCGGGCAACGGGATTCAGGCGCTGAGCGACTTTTTGCAGGGCTTCATCGCGTCGTCGAACTACGACCTGCCGCAACCGATGACGGGCCGGCGGAACACGAACGTGGGCATCTTCGTGCAGGACGACTGGAAGGTGACGCCGAAGCTTACGCTGAACATCGGCTTGCGGTACGAATACGAATCGCCGATGACGATGTCGAACGACATCTATTCGCGGCTCGATATTGTGACGGGCAAACTGCTTGTCGCGGGCAAGAACGCGAGCCGGAGCCTGAACCTGCAAGCGGCCAAGCGGAACTTCGCGCCGCGGGTGGGATTCGCCTACTCTTGGGATTCGAAGACGGTGATTCGCGCGGGCGCGGGGACGTTCTTCAGCCAGATCTTCTCGAACCTGGGCGGCGTCGTGCTGTATCCGGGCTTCACAGTGGCGCAGGCGTTCCCGGACCTGGGCGTGGGCGTTGCCCAGCCGTTCCGGTTGCGCGAGGGCATGCCTCTGATCGCGGTGCAGAACTTCGACGATCCGTTCTTTGTGGAGCGGATCGCGACGATCAACAATCCGCTGAATTCGGGTGCGCAGTTCGGCGAGATCAACCCGCTGCCGCGCAGCTACCAGTGGAACTTCGGCATTCAGCGCGAGGTGATGCGCGGGACGGTGGTGGACGTGAGCTACGTGGGCACGCGCGGCAACAACCTGCCGCTGAGCCTGGCGTTCAATCCGATTCCGTTCGAACGCGGCGAGGAACTGGCGCGAATCGGAACGGCGGCGGCGAACCAGCAAGCGCGCCGGTTGCCGACGGTGGGGAACCTGGGCTCGTTCGTGCATGCGGGCACGTCGAGCTACCACTCGCTGCAGGTGAAGGCGGCTCGGCAATTCTCGCGGTCGTTGGGGTGGAACGTGACGTACACATGGGCGAAATCGATCGACGACGGCACGGGGCTGTTCAGCTTCTCGCAGCCGAACGACGTCGACGCGGGGCAGTTCCCGAGCTTCTTCCGGCGATTGGACCGGGCGCGCTCCAACTTCGACCGTCCGCACGCGCTGGCGGCGTCGGTGCAGTACAAGACCTCGGGTCCAATCTGGCTGCGGGGGATCACGATCAGCCCGATTCTGATCGCGCGCGACGGTCTGCCCGATACGATTACGCAGAGCAACCTTTGGCCCGGGATCAACCAGCAGCGGCCGTTCGTCGTCGGGACCGACGGCGAAGCGAAGGCGCCGCAAATGACTTCGGAGGGAACCGCAGTGCGGTACCTGCTGGCGCCGACGGCTTCCAACTTCCCGTTCCGGCCGGCCGGTCCGCTGTTCAGCGGGACCGGGAACAACCGGACTCTGGTGCTGCCGGCGCAACTCGGCAACCTCGGCCGCAACACGCTGCGGACGCCGGGCGAATTCAACATCGACCTGGCGGTTTCGCGCACGTTTACGTTCCGCGAGCGGATGCGATTTGAGCTGCGCGGCGAGGCGTTCAACTTCCTGAACCATACGAATTTCGACGGACCGAACACGGCGTTGAGCGTGCAGGTGAACCCTTCGACGGGGCAGGCGTTCTTCAACTCGCCGAGCTTCGGGCTGATCACGGCGGCGCGGTCGGCTCGCTTCCTGCAACTGGTGGGACGGTTTGAGTTTTAATCCCGTTGTAAACTAAGGGTTTTGCCATGTTGCTTGAGCTCAAAGGGGTGCAGAAGCGCTTCGGGGGCGTAACTGCACTCCGGAGCGGCGACTTGTCGGTCGAGGCCGGCGAGGTGCACCTCGTCATGGGCGAGAACGGCGCGGGAAAGTCGACGATGATGAAGATCATCGCCGGAATGCAGCGCCGGGACGGCGGGGAGATGAAGTGGAAAGGCCAGTCGGTCGACTTCGGCAACCCGGTGGAAGCGGCGGCGATGGGGATCGCGATGGTGCACCAGGAGTCGTTGCTGGCGCCGCACCTGAGCGTCGCCGAGAACATTTTTCTGGGCCGGGAGATGTCGAACCGGTTCGGACTAGTGGACCGGCGGGCGATGGTGGAGAAGGCGCGGCGGCTGATCGAGGAGCACCGCTTTCCGCTGCAGGCGGACTGGATGGTGGAACGACTGAGCCCGGCGGGAAAGCAACTGGTGGAAATCTGCCGGGCGATTCAGCACGGCACTTCGCTGCTGATCTTTGACGAGCCGACGTCGTCGCTGTCCGAGGCCG
>CAYMTH010000486.1:0-4522 GCA_964393235.1 uncultured Solibacteraceae bacterium
AAAATCGTTCCACCGGGACACCCCTTTGTGTCCGGCCATCCTCCCCTAAATACACAGGAGCCAGTTCCAAAGTTTGAGGACTATCCCGTCGCCGAACTCTACAAAGGACCTCTAGCTGCTCCCAAGATCACGACAGTCGCACAACGCAGCTATAGAACTCGCATTCGGCAGGGAATATCGCACGGCTGGGGCGTGAAAGTGGGTGGATGGGAATCCTCAACTCCTGCCCCAAACTTTGCCGGAAGTATGGTCATCATTCAGTGGGGATGCGGTTCTCCCTGCACGATGATGGCGATGGTAGATGGGAAGAATGGAGCCGTGTACGGATCACCGTTCGCCAGACCGCAGAATGAGTTGTCGCTGCCACTTTTGACCATTGGAAATTCGGTCGCCCGGACAGTCGATTTGGAGTTCCGAGTGGACAGCCGCCTCTTAGTGGTCGATGCAACGCCGCTACAAGACAGCGACCATTTTTCTTACACGCATTACTTTCTTTGGGACGGCAGCAAGTGGAAGTTGCTTCGACGGGTTCCGATGACACAGTGGAAACCAGCTAAAGAACGATCCGGAAGCGTCCCCGCGGGGCAAGACTGCTTCGGCGGTTGAACGATCGTATCTGCAACCTCGTCGCCTTGAACCTTCACCGTGTTTGTGTTGAACGCCCTGACGAGGTTTTATGGCGCGCCACGAATTCCTTGGATAGTAACCTGGACAAGGAGAAGCTGAATCTCGAAGGAAAAGAACAGGTCTCCGACAAGAATCTGGCATTGGCCCGAAGTCGGTCACAGATCAGGAAAAAATATTTTCAACACCACAACCAATTCCATATCAACAACTTGACGCGACCAGCACCACACGCCGAAAGGTACTTTCGGCCATCTGCTTGGTGTACAAGGAAATTAGAGGGGCACAAACGTGCCCCCAACCGAAAGGCCCTCGCCCCCAGCGAGGGCCTTTCGCATTTCCGACGACGAAAAAAGGAGAACCGCCATGCCCCTCACTCCCGAAGAACGCGCCCGCATCGCCCGCGAAAACGGCGCCAAGAGCAAAGGCCCCGTCACGCCCGAAGGCAAGGACCGCTCGCGCCTCAACGCCCTCAAGTCCGGCGAGCACGCCACCACTCTCGCCCACCTCGTCCCCACCGCCAACGCCATCGTTCTCTTCGAGGACCGCCGCGCCTACGCCCGCCTCGTCCAGGACCTCGTCGCCCAGTACCAGCCCGTCAACAAACTCGCCCTCAGTGTCGTCGTCGATATCGCCCTCTCCCAGTGGCAGATCGAACGCCTCCGCAACGTCGCCGTCACCCAGTGGAACCTCGCCATCGGCGCCGAACACGCCCGGCCCTCCGAGCTCGCCCCCGAGATCCGTCAACTCGTCGCCACCGCCAACGCCGCCGCCGGCCTCCTCTCCGGGACAAAAATCCTCTCCCAGATCAACCGCGAAATCGCCCGCCTCGAGACCTCCATCATCCGTCTCGAGCGCCGCCTCAAGTTCATCCACGCCAACTTCACCGCCCCCGCGCCCGCACCGGAACGAACCGAACCAGAGCCTGAGCCGTCCGTTGAAAACACAGACCTTACCCCCGCCGAGCCCATCACGGAGCCCGAAGCCGAGCCCCAAAACGACCCCATCGTGCCCATCGTTCTAGTCGACCCGCCGGCCGACGTCGTCGACCAGACCCGCCGCGACTACCCCGACCGGCCCCTGGTGATCCTCCCCAACGCCGCCTGAAATCCCTCAGATTCTTCCTAGGTGCCTGTCACCCAGGATTTTTCCGATCCCGAAGCAAAACGAACCCGCCGGAACGCCGGTCTTGCGCCCCGCGCATCGCCGCCCGTCCCGCACCGATCTTTGACAATCCGCCCAACCCACACCGGCCACCCGGCGCCCTACGCCGGGGCGGAACGAACCCGCCGCCCCGGCTACACTGAACCATGGCCACCCGCTTCCACTACGGCTGGGTCAACCTCGTCCTCGCCGCCCTCGCCATGGTCGCCACCCTCCCCGGCCGCACCCAGGGCCTCGGCCTCGTCACCGAACCCCTCCTCGCCGACTGGCAAATGGACCGCGGCCTCTTCGCCGCCATCAACCTCTGGGCCACCCTCGCCGGCGCCGTCCTCTGCCTCCCCGTCGGCCGCCTCACCGACCGCTTCGGCCCCCGCCTCGTCCTCACCATCACCCTCCTCGGCCTCGGCGCCGCCACCGTCGGGATGTCCGCCACCCGCTCCCTCCCCGCCCTCGCCGCCGGACTCACCCTCACCCGCGCCCTCGGCCAGAGCGCCCTCTCCGTCCTCTCCCTCGCCCTCGTCGGCACGTGGTTCGCCCGCCGGCTCCCCCTCGCCATGGGCATCTACGCCCTCCTCGTCGCCATCGGCTTCATCGCCGCCTTCCCCTCCGTCGGCGCCGCCGTCCTCGCCCAGGGCTGGCGCCCCGCCTGGCTCTACGTCGGCCTCGCCGTCTCCGCCCTCGCCCCCCTCTCCTGGCTCCTCGTCCGCGACGCCTCCGCCGAACCCGAATCCGAAGGCATCCAGCCCGACCCCTCCGACCTCACCCTCGCCGCCGCCCTCCGCACCCCCGCCTTCTGGCTCTTCGCCCTCGGCTCCGCCGCCTTCGGCCTCGTCTATTCCGGCATCGCCCTCTTTAACCAGTCCATCCTCGAACTCCGCGGCTTCCCCGCCGAAACCTACCACCGCACCCTCGTCGTCTCCACCATGGTCGGCCTCCTCGCCAATTTCGCCGCCGGCTGGCTCGGCCGCCGCTGGCCCATGCAACGCCTCATCGGCATCGGCATGACCGTCCTCGCCGCCTCCCTCGCCGGCCTCCCCCTCGTCCGCACCGCCCTCCACGTCGACCTCTACGCCGCCGCCATGGGCGCCTCCGGCGGCATCGTCACCGTCGTCTTCTTCACTGTCTGGGGCCAGGTCTTCGGCCGCACCCACCTCGGCCGCATCCAGGGCTCCGCCCAGGCCGCCACCGTCGTCGCCTCCGCCGTCGGCCCCCTCCTCCTCGCCGAAACCCTCCGCCGCACCGGCTCCTACGACCTCCTCTTCTTTTCCCTCGCCGCCCTCGTCGCCGCCCTCGGCCTCGGCGGCTGGCTCGTCAAAAGCCCTGCCAGACCGGGTGCGCTATCCTGAAGTTGCCTATGTCGAAAATGTTGGATGAGATCCGCCAGCAGCCCGCGGCTCTCGAACGCACCTTCCGCTCTGAGCTTAAGGGCATCGAAAAGCTCAAGGCCCGCTTCGCCGGCAACCGGCCCAAGTTCATTATCCTCGCCGCCCGCGGTACGTCCGATAACGCCGCCCAGTTCGGCCGCTACCTCCTCGAAATCGCCACCGGCATCCCCGTCTCCCTCGCCGCGCCGTCCATCTTTACCCTCTACGGCGCCCGCGTCGACTATAAGGACGCCCTCGTCGTCGCCATCTCCCAGTCCGGCGAATCCACCGACACCAACCTCGTCCTCGAACGCGCCCGCGAGTGCGGCGCCATCACCGTCGGCGTCACCAACGAAGCCGGCTCCACCCTCGCGAAGATCGCCGAACACGTCATCCTCGTCCGCGCCGGCCGCGAAAAATCGGTGGCCGCCACCAAGACCTACACCGGCCAGCTCCTCTCGATGTACCTGCTCGCCTACGCCCTCGGCGCCCCGGTCTCCCTCGACGAGCTCCGCGCCATGCCCGAGGCTGTCGCCGGCGCCCTGTCGCTCGAACCCCAGATCCGCGAACTCTCCGGCCGCTACCGCTTCATGGAAAACGCCGTCGTCGTCGGCCGCGGCCTCAACTACGCCAACGCCTTCGAATGGGCCCTCAAGCTCATGGAAACCTGCTACGTCGTCGCCGAGCGCTTCTCCTCCGCCGACTTCCTCCACGGCCCCATCGCCATGGTCGAGCAGTCCTTCCCCGTCTTCCTCTTCGCCCCTGCCGGCGTCACCTGGCCGTCCATCCGTCAGATGATCGACCGTGTCCACACCCTCGGCGCCGAGACTCTGATCGTGACGGACAAGAGCAACCGCGAAGCCGCCGGGCTGAAAGGTACCCGGGCCATTGTTCTGCCCGGCACCCTGCACCGCAAGAGCGCTGTTCCCGAGGAGCTCTACACCCCGCTGCCCTACATCATCCCGTCGCAGCTCCTCGCCGCCTGCCTGGCGGAAGAGAAAGGGCTCAACCCCGACCAGCCCCGCGCCCTCGAGAAGGTCACCCGCACCCTCTAAGCACCCTTTCTGCGGGGACATGCTTCAGCGTGTCCCCGCGCGACACCCCCGCCCCTACCCCCGGTACCGCATCCGGTCCGCCCACTGCAAGAACCGGAAAGATCCCCCCGCCGCTCCCACACAAACTTCCAGAACTCCCCGAACGTGATCCGCTCGGCGTGCAGCCCCCAATAGGTCTCAATCCGCCACAGCAGGTACGGACTCCGCCACGGCGTCAGCCGGTACCCCCGGCTCGCCTCCCACAAAAACCCGATCATAGCGCCGACCGCTTCTCGTCGCCCTTGGCGTAGTAGCCCGTGCGCGTCCGCACCGTCA